>JAAYUB010000037.1 GCA_012517875.1 Acidobacteriota bacterium
ACCCGCTGATCAATGTCCGCCACGAGGTGGTGGACGCCGTGATCGGATGGCTCACCGCCAACGGCCTGCCGCGGGAGCGGATCATCATCTGGGACCGCTTCGACCTCATGTTGGCGGAGGCCCGGTACACCCCCGAACGCTTCCCCGGTGTCGGCATCGTGGGCCTGCAGACCATGGATGAGGAAGGCACCAAGTGGCGTGACGCGGCGGGTCACCACGTCAGCGAGGCCAATTTCGATCCCAAGGCGTTTTACTTCGCCAAGGGGATCGAGGGGAAGGCGGTGCGCGGCTACAAGGACGACGAGTTCTATCTCAACCAGCACGTCTTCGCCGGCGAGTACAGCTATTTCGGTCGCCTGCTCACCGAGAAGCTCACCAAGATCATCAACATCGCCGTGTTCAAGAACACCGGCAACGGCGTCTCAATGGTCACCAAGAACATCGGCTACGGCGCCGTCTGCAACACCGGCCGTCTGCATGCGCCGCTGTTCTTCCGCGTGAACACCGAGGTGTGCGCCGCGCCGTGGGTACGGGACAAGATGGTGCTCTCCATCATCGACGGCATCCGCGGCCAGTACGACGACGGGCCCATGATGAACGCCAAGTTCGTCTATCCGTGGCACTCGCTCTACTTTGCCACCGACCCCTTCGCCCTGGACATGATCGGTCACCGGCACATGGTGGAGAAGCGCAAGGCGGCCGGCGTGGCGGTCAACGAGCATCCCCGGTACACCGAGTATCTGCACTACGGCGAAAAGCTGGGCCTGGGCGTGGCCGATCCGGCCAGGATCCAGTACGTGAAGCTCTGAGCCGCGGCGATTCCCGCGGGAGGTGGAACCCATGCGCACCCGCCCCGGGCGAACGGCCGGCCTCAGCCGGTCCGCCGGCGCCCTGATCGTGACCCTCTGGCTGGCGGCGGCGATCGCCGGCGCCGCCGGCGATCCCGGACTGATCCCCCCGGACGGCGCGGCGCCGGGCTGGACCCGCGCCGGGACCCAGAAGGTGTACGGTCCCGGCGAGTTGTACAACTACATCGACGGCGGCGCCGAGCTGTTTCTGGAGTTCGGGTTCGAGGCCTTGACCCTGCAGCATTTCCACAAGGGTGGGGCGGAGCTGGCCGTGGAGGTGTACCGGATGTCCGACCCGGCCGCGGGCGTCGGGATCTACTTGGCCAAGTGCGGACGGGAGCAGCGCGATCCCGGCATCCCGGCCCGGCACACCGTGGACACTTATCAGCTCATGCTCCAACGGAACCGCTACCTCGTGATTGTCAATAACCTGACCGGCGGCAGCGACCTGCGGCCGGTGCTGGCCGCGTTCGGACAGGCGATCGCCCGGCTGCTCCCCAGGGACGCCGCAGTGCCCCTGCTGAAGGCGCTGCCGGCCGAGGGGCAGCTTCCCGACACGCTGCGCCTGGTGCGGGGCCCGTACGGCATGAGCCCCATCTTCACCTTCGGCGACGGCAACATCCTGAGCCTGGGCCGGACGGCCACCGCCGCGGAGGCGCGGTACGACGACGGCGCCGGCGGCGACTTCACCCGGATGCGCATCGACTATCCGTCGGAAGCGGCCGCGCGGGAGTCATTCCGCAAGCTGGTCGCCCAGCTCGACCCGTACCTGAAGGTGCTGAAGGGGTCGGGCACGGCGCTGGTGTTCGCCGACTACTCGGGTAAGTTCGGCGTCGTGTCACGTCAGGGCGCCCGCTTCGACATCCGGGTGCGGTTGAAGCAGGCCCCGGCGCTGCCGCGGTGACGGGCCATACCGGACCGTCGCGGCTGTAGCCGGGTACAGGAGGTCCGCAATGAACAGATCCCGTGTCCGGGAGGCGGCGCTGGCCGCGCTGGTGCTGATTGTGTCGGTCGGTGCGGCCGGCCAGAGTGTGGCCGACGTGGCCCGTAAAAGCAAGGCTTCGAAGGATAAGAAGGCGACGGTGGTCATCACCAACGACCACCTCAAGTCGGTCAAGAAGGAACCCGCGGCCGCACCCGTCTACGACGGCACCACCATGACGCCCGCCGCCGCTGAACCGGAGCGGACGGCCAACGAGGAATTCTACTACAAGAAGTTCAAGGGGTACCTGGCCCAGATCGACGAGATGGAAACCCGCATCCTGGAGTGGAACAAACAGGGCCTCCTCGCATCCAACTCTTACATGCAGCGCCTGCAGGATGCTAAAGACGATTTCGTGCACTTCAAGGAACTGGCCCGCAAGGCCGGCATCCCGCCGGGGGTGCTGCGGACCGCCGAGAAGGACTTCGCGCGGGAGAAAGCCGAGCGATCGTCCAAGTAGCGTCATCTTTTCTCGCGGGCCGGGCATCTTAACTGCGGCCGCCTCGTCCGGATCCTTGACAAACCGGCTGCGGCGGTTAGAATGAGCGGGCGGAGGAGGCCCCGTCCCCCTGTTCGAAACCAAGTCCCTGGAGGCATCATGAATATGCGCGTTCGTCTGCTGATCAGTCTGGCCGCCGTGCTGATGCTGGCGGCGTGGGCGGCGCCCACCGATCCGTCGGATGTCAAGTCCGACGTGCCTGCCCTGTTCGCGTTTCACGACGTGATCTACCCGCTGTGGCACACCGCCTGGCCCAACAAGGATCTGGCCCTGATGAAGGAGTTGTCGCCCCAGATCCGGGCGCACCTGGCCGAGCTGGAGAAAGCCAAGCTGCCCGGCATTCTGCGCGACAAGCAGGTTAAGTGGGACGCCGGCGTCCAGGCCATGGCCGCCGCGGTTGCCAAGTACGAGCAAGCCGTTGCCGGCGGAGAGCTCCAGCCCTGCCTGGATGCCGCCGAGGAGCTGCACGCCCGCTACGAGGGGCTGGTGCGAATGGTCCGGCCGGTGATGAAGGAGCTGGATGCCTACCACCAGGTGCTGTACCAGGTGTACCACTACCAGTGGCCGGCCAAGGACCTGGCGGCGCTGCGCGCCTCGGGCACCGAACTTGCCAAGGCATGCGAGGTGCTCCAGACCGCGGTCGTCCCCAAACGGTTTGAGGCCAAGACCGAGGCGCTGAAGGAGGCGTTTGCGGCGCTCGGCGCCGCCACCGCCGAGTTGAACCGGGCGCTGGCCGGCGAGGACTGGAAGGTCATCGACACCGCCCTGGAGACCACGCACACCCGGTACCAGGACGTGGAGAAGGTGTTCGAAAACTAACCGCCCGTCCGCACCGGATCAGAACCGATCAGAGTCCCGCCGATCCGGCGGGACTTTTTCATTTATGGAATGGCTCTGTGCCGGCCTGCCGCCCCGCCCGGCCGTGGTTGTCGACCTGTAGCCGGGGGTTGAAAATCGGGGTGGGCAGGATTTACAATTCGGTTATCTACAGTTCCGGACCTGCTCATTTGAGAATCGACGGCGGTTGCAACAGGAGGCGCCATGAACGCAACAGGGGTTGTTCGAAGCGGGAGTCGGAACCGACTTCGCCGGCGGAGCGGCACGATGCTGCTCCTCGGACTGATCGCCGGGTGCTGTCTCGCCGGTCTCGTGGTGGACGCTTCGCCGGCGCTGGCCCAGCAGGAGCTCACCATCATCCAGGGCAAAAAAAAGGTCTGGCCGGCGCCGAGCGACCAGCAGTGGTTTTGGCACGAGCCGAATGCCCAGTTGCCGCCGGACCAGGTCGTGGCCCTCTTCAAGCGTTCCCATCCGGCCTGCCTGACTCCCGAAAATTACAACGCGGTGCTGCTGGCCAACACCGTCGAGGTGAAGCTTGACCGCAAGAAGCCCAAGAAGGACGAACTCCGTTTCCACACGATTTGGTACCAGAAAAACGGCGACGGGGAGGGGAAGACCACTTACAAGCTCAAGCTGGAACCCATCACCCGACTGGAACTGTGGTACGTCCCGGACGTCGATGAAATGCTGCCGCGAAACCGCACGCTCCACTGGTGCGTCAAGGTGTACGCCGGCTCGGTCTATGTGTTCTGCTTCGATGCCGAAAGCGCGGCGCGGGACTTCATGGACGCCATGGCTTCCGTTCTGGCGGCCACCGGCCGGAAGCTGACGATACCCAGCTACGGGTTGTACGTGACCAACCTCACGGCGGAACAGGCGGAGGATCTCGGGCAGACCAGAGTGGAGTACATCCTGGTAACGAGCGTGGCCATCGACGGGCCAGCCGACAAGGCCGGGATCCGGGCGCTGGATATCATCCAGCAGATCAACGGGATCCCCATGCGCAACATGTCACAATTCGAGGCGCTCAACAACCCCCCCGGTTCGAAATTTCCCGTGGTCCTTCTGCGGCGCGCCGAAATACCCGGCCAGGACCCGAAGCAGTACACCTGGGAACAGAAAACGCTGGAGCTCGTCGCCCACACAGCTGGAGGCGAGTAAACCCGCCGCAAGCACCGCGTCGCCAACCGACGGGTCTCGCCGGACGCGCCAGCGGTTGGCGCAGCGGAATGCCATGCTTTCCTTTTAACACTCACGCGTCGTTGTGCTAAAGTGTGACCGAGCCATCGGTGGCTGTATCAAATGCGAAAGCCGGAGGTGCAGGTGGCACGCAACAACTACAAGCATGAAAAACGCCAGAAGGATCTGGCCCGGCAGAAAAAACAGGAAGAGAAGCGCAAGCGCCGTCTCGAAAAGAAAAAACAGGACGACGGGGACCAACCGGAAACAGCACCTCAAGAAGGAGCGGGCGAACACGCATAACCGACCGGTCAACACTCCCGAAGCGACCGCGTCCGGCCGGCGGGGGGTGTCCGGGGCAAGACGGAGGCATCGTGATCCGAAGCACACTGCCGCTCCTGGTGGCGGGGTTTTTGATCGGAAGTGCCATCGCGGCTGAACCGCCGGAGCGGAAACACCACTGCACCGGGATGAATGAATAGCCGGACCGGATCATCCTGGAACCGGAGGACGTCCCGGACCCGGAGCTATTGGAGCGCTCGCCTTTGGAGCGCCCGTCCGGTTGCGAGGGGGAACTGAGCGCGGTCACGCCCGTCTACGAAATCCTTATCGATGAACAGGGCGAAGTGGAGTGCGCCGTCATGCTCAACCTGAAAGAGATGGACGATGTGCCGCCCTGCGTGCTCAAGGCCCTCACCCAGGCCGTTTCGCGCTACCGGTTTTCCAAGCCGAAGGATGACCAGGGGCGTCCGGCGGCCTGCTATTTTTACCTGACCATTGATAAGCTGTGAGACGGTAAATGGGAAGGCTGGGACCTGAAGACTGAAACCTGGGATCCGGAAGCCGGGACTTGGGCATGAGGGGAAATCCAGAACCCAGAACTTAGAACCCAGAACCAAGAATCCAGAACCAAGAATCCAGAACCGAGGGCCCGGGTCCGAAGTCCGGTGTCCGATGTCCGAAATCCCGCATGGCGGGAACGAGCTTCGAGTCTCGAGCCTAGAATACGATCACGAATTACGATTACAATTACGAATTACGAGCACGAGCATGGAGTGAACAAGCCCCGAGCCTCGAGCCCCGAACCCCGAGTTGAATCAATGCGGGCAGCAGCGGGAGCCGCAGGGGAGGTCGCGGCCGGCTGTGTCCATGCGGCCGCACTTCTCGGCGCAGGGCGGGCCGGCGTGGGTGAGCACGGCGGCTGCCGAAAAGATCTTCTCCGTGTCCGTCCCGCCACAGGACCGGCAGGCGACGGCGCCGCCGGCGTCCGGGGTCCTGACCAGCACTTCGGTGACCACCCCGCAGCGGTGACACTGGTATTCATAAATGGGCACGGCTGCCTCCTGGTGTTCGGAATCGGGCCGGCCGGCGACGGCGGGGGTGCAGGGCAATGTCCGTCGCCCGGCGGACCGGAGGCGTATGATAGCGCGAACCGCCGTCCGATGCAACGCCCCGCTGGAACATCAATCCGCTTGCGACCGGCGCCCCGCGACCGCATCCAAGGCAGAAGCGGCGGGCGATCCCGCCAGCTCCGCCCGAGGAGGAGAGAGGATGAAACGGATCAAATACATCAGCCGGTTCGCCGCCCCCATGACCGCCCGCGACATCGAGCGGATCGCCGCCCAGGCGGCTGGCAAAAACCGGAAGCTCGGCATTACCGGGCTGCTCATGGCCACCGGCGGCGTCTTCTTTCAGGTCATCGAGGGGCCCGACGGCGCGGTGGACGAATTGTACTCTTGTATCCTGCGCGACAACCGTCACCGGGACGTGCTCACCCTGCGCGTGGAGGAGGGCAATCTGACGCGGCTGTTCCCGGGCTGGGAGATGAAGAAGGTCGATCTCGACACTGCGACCGATCTCCGCCTGGAGCCGCTGAAGGCCATCATCCAGGCGATCATGCGCCACGGGGAGATCGTCAGCGGACTGACCGCCGTCCTGGAGCGGGCGGCGTGGCAGGAGCTGACCCTCGAGCCGGCGCCGGACGTCAGCCCGGCGAAACTCCCGTCGCCGCGCCGGAAAGCGCCCGCGCGGAAGGGGACGCAAAAAAAGCCCGCCGCACGGAGTTAGCGCGCGGCGAGCGGCGGTCGTTTCGTCAAACGCGGATCAGTCGCGGCGGTAGTCGGCCTGCACCGCGGATTGGACGATGATTAAGTCTGTGCCCGTCTGCAGGTCGCGGACGTGCAGGTCCAGCATGTAAATGTAGTACAGCCGGTGGGCGGCCGCGTCCAGCCAGACCGGGCGCAGCGCGGTATCGGCGAGCTTCCGCTCGGATTCCGCCGCCGCGGGCCGCAACCAGACTTCCTGGGCGGTGCCGTCCAAGGCATGCCGGCCGTACAGGATGGTACCGTCGGCGAACGCCAGCGGGTAGCGATAAGCGGACTGGTCGGCCGCCGCCCAGCGCGGTTCCAGTCCGGAACCGTCCGGATGCATTCGGGCGATGCGCGGCCGGGAGGCATACCGCCGCTCATCCAGCGGGATCTGGTCATCCACCGTGAAATAGATCCAGTCCGCCGGTCCCCACGCCACCGACAGGAGCCAGCCTCGCGCGTTGCCCAGCGAGAAGGCCGGGTGCGGGCTGGGGTTGGGCCGGGCCGCCGCGTCCAGCACGTAGAGGGATTTCTCGCCGGCGGCCGCCAGGCTGGTGCCGTCGGCGCTCCGCGCAATGTGCCGGATACCGTGGCCGCGGAGCACCGCCTCCGTCCGGCCCGTAGCCGGCTCGTGGCGGAAAACGCCCAGGTATTTGCGGTCGGCCGGTTTGTGGAAGGTGCCGTCCACGCCGTAGTAGACCGCTTGGCCGCCGGGTGCCCAGGTCGGCGCCCAGGCGTTGAAGCCCCGCAGGTTCAGCCGGAGCGGCCGGTCCTGGTTGCCGAAGGCGTCGGTCAGGGTGAGCGTGCCCGCCGGTTTGGCGTCCGCGGGCAAGACCTTGCCTTCGGGGGAGAGATACAGCCCCCGGTTCAACGCCAGCCGCGCCGCCGGTGCGGGGCCTCCGGCGGGCAGAATGGCGTCCAGCCGGACCACCTGGCCCGGATCGCGGATCACCACAAGCTTGCGCGCCACCGCCCGCCCAGACGCCGTGAAGGTCAGCATGCGCACGCCTGCCGGCAGCCGCAACTGGTAGGCGCCATCGGCGCCGGTGACGGCGCGCTGCTTGTCCCAGACGACGGTGACGCTGGCCAGCGGCTGCCAGGCGTCCCCATCCACGACGCGTCCGGTGACCGTGGCCGTGGGGCGTGGCGCGGCAGTCGCCACGCCCAGGGCCAGCACCAGCAGCAGGACGGCGGCACCGCGGGCCGGCCGGCTCTTACCAGCCGCTGAAGAAGTCGCCCACCGCATCCGCCACCCCGCCAAAGAAGTCGCCCACGCCCTCGACAATGCCGCTGCCGATGTCCAGGAAACCCTCGCCGATGCCGCTGAAGAATCCGCCGACGTCGCCGCTGAACAGGTCCTCGAAGCCCTGGCCCCAGGAGTCGAACGCCTCGCCGAAGCCGCCCACCACGTCGCTGAATCCTGCGCCGACGCCGTCGATGATGTCGCCGAAGGGCTGGACCAGGTTTTCCACCACCGGGATGCCTTCCACGCTGTCGCTCAGCCACTGGCCCGCCAGGGAGACGGCGCCTCCGACCGCGCCGCCCACCGTCTGGACGATGCCGCCGGGAAAGCCGATGAAGCCGTGGAGCCAGCTGCCGACGCTGTCGGGGTCGTACAGGCGGTTTAAATTGTTGGTCAGATTGGCGAAGCCCTCGGAGAAGCAGGTGGTGCCCTCGATACCGTCGAACCGGCTGGACGGAAGATCGGTGCCGGCCGGGCCGTACACGTTGAAGTAGTTCTCGAATCCGCCGATGGGGGCGCTCCACTTCTGCTTGAATTCCGACAGCAGCATGGTTTCCTCATTGCCGGTCGCCGGGTCATGGTAGATGACGGTCTCTTCGCCGGTGGTCGCGTCCTTGCCGTAGCCGGTGACGGCGATGTAATGCAGTTTGGTGGGATCGGAGGAACCGTCCGCGGAGATCAGCGCCTGGCACGGCAGGCCGCGGTCAATGTACCCCTTCAACTCCTCCCAGGTGCCGTTGTTGTATCCTTCCGCAGCCAGGCCCATGTCCTGGGCATACTCCAGCAGGTCGCGGGGCGAGGTGAACACGTCCATGCGCCGGATGGCCTTGTCGATGTCGCCCTGGGTGATGCTCTGGCCGGTGAGGTAGCTCAGGATCATGGCCAGGCTGGTGGTGCCGCAGCCGTTGGTGCTGCCCTGGTCGTAGTTGGGCATCTGATCCTCGTTGGGGATGCTGTGGGTGTCGCCGTGAATGACCGCCGTCAGCATCATCTGCAATTGCTCCACCGAGCCATGAGCCACCTGCTGGTTTCCGCTGACCGCATCCAGCACGTTGCCGGCCACCTGCTGTGCGCCGACGATGCCGTCGGTGAACTGATGCGGGGCAGCCTGCTGGACATCCTGCTTCGTATCGATGGTCTGCTGAGATTCCGGAAGCTCAATCGGTCCTTTTCCGCCGACACCACCTACGGACATAGGCACCTCCCATGGCATGAATGATGTGCTGTATATTTATCGACAGCACGGCAGAGAAATTTCGCATTTTTTTGTTAATTTTTTCAGGCAAATCGACGTGGTGCTTGCGGCGGGCAGCTGGTCCGGCGGACGTCTCATCTGGCATAATACATCCATGAGCGATCTGGGGTGGGAACTGGTCATTGTGGCCGTCTGGCTGGCGGGGATGCGGCTGACCCACGACCTGCTGAGCGGGGCCGTGCGGCGGGGCTGGCTGTCGGCCTTCGCCGCCCGAAAGACGTTCCACGTGGCGCTGGGTATGTGGGTGATCCCGCTGGTTCACGCCTTGACGCGGGCCTGGCTGTTCCTGTCGGTCCTCACCCTGATCCTGGCCGGCAACGCGGACGCCAACTGGCGACGCCACCGGGCGGCCATCCGGCTGTCGCGCGGCGTTTACTACCTGGCCGTGGCGGTTCTGCCGCTGCTGGCGCTGGCATGGAGCTGGCCGGCCGGCCGCCGAGCTGAGCTGGTGCTGGCTGTGCTGGCCATGAGCGCCGGGGACGCCGCCGCCGCGACCGCGGGCCGGAAGCTGGGCGGTCCGCGCCTGCCGTGGACGGGCAAATCGCTGGCCGGAGCCGCCGTTAATGCCTTGACCATCATGGGGATCGTGACGATCGGCGGCCACTTCGGCTACGGGTTCGCCCTGCCGGCACTGCTGCCCGCCGCTGGCGCCGCGGCCGCCGCCGGTGCGGCCGCTGAGGTGACGCTTCCCGGCTGGCTGGACAACCCGGCCATGCTGGTCACGGTGCTGCTCGTGCTGGTGGCGATGCTGTAGGGGAATGGACATCGGATTTCGGCCATCGGACTTCGTGCTCGCCATCGTGATCGTAATCGTAATCGTAATCGAGGCTCGGGACTCGGGGCTGGAGACTCGTGCCCGTAACGCGGATATCGGACTTCGGATCTGGGACCTAGGTTCTGGGGCCTGGTTTCCGGATCCCGGATTCAGTCCCAAGTCCCATGTCCCAGGGACGCGAACGAGGCTCGGGTCCAGAAGCTCGAGTCCCGAACCCAAAACATCGAGTCACGATCATGATCACAAGTACGATTTCGATTACGAATTACGATTTTGAATACGAAAGAGGTTCTTACCCCCGGTTTCGCAGCACCGTGTAGAACGCCACCGAGCGTAGCAGGCGGCTGGCGCGGCAGGCGGCGGCGGGGAGCGACGGCCGGGCCGGACGCGGGTACGAGCCGGCGGGCAGCGTGGCGGGTGGCGTGCCCTGAGCGCTCACGGCGGGGCAGTCGGTGTCCTGGTTTGCGACCACTCCGGTGCGTCCGTGGGTGACGGCGGGGCAGCCCCCGCGGCACCCCGCCCACGCGGGGCAGGCGGCGCAGGCGGCTGCGGGTGACCGCCGGCGGATGGCCTCGAGCGCCGGGTGAGTGCGCCAGAGCCCCACCAGGTCGTCGCGGTCCAGGCTGCCCAGCGGCTGGCGCAGGCGACAATAGTACACGTCGCCGGTGGCGCCGTTGACCTCCACGAGCTCGGTCCGCTCGCAGCGGCACAGCGCGGTGTCCAGTCCCCACAGCCCCCGGGTCAGATCCGGGTGGCGGGCGACGAGGCGGTGGGCCAGCGGGTCGAACAGGAGCAGCGGCCGGCGGTAGCCGATTTCCCGGGCGTGCGCCAGGATCCGGCGGTAGGCGTCCCAGTAATCCGCCGCGCCGGCCAGATCGTAGCGCGCGGCCTCTCCGGCGTGCACCGGCCGGGCGAACTTGGCGCCGGCCACCCCGAGCGTCCGGGTCAGGTCCAGGAGCCGGGGCGCCTCCTCCAGGTTCGCCTCCGGCAGCAGGACGAGGCTGAGGATCACGAACAGTCCCGCGTCCCGCAGCGCTTCGATGCCGGCCCGCGTCGGCGCCCAGGAGCCCGGGCCGCGCACCTGCTCGAACGTCGCCGGCTCCGCTCCGTCCACGCTGACCTGCACCATCCGCAGGCCGGCCTGCCGGAGCGACCGGGCCCGCGCTGCGTCGAGCGCCATGGCGTTGGTGGCCAGGCGCACGCGGAAGCCCCGCCGCCGGGCCAGGCGGATCACCGCCTTGAGGTCGTCGCGCAGGGTGGGTTCGCCGCCGCTCAGGGTCAGGATGCGCCGGCCCCGCTCGCCGTGGGCGCGCGCGAACCGGCGGAACTCCGAAAGAATCTGCGCCACGCGGTCGAGACCGGGATCGGCATGGACACCGGCCGCGTCCCAGTAGCAGTGAGCGCAGCGGGCGTTGCAGCGCTCGGTGAGCGTGAGGTGGAAGCGGTGTCCCGGCATGTCCGTCGGCTCCCGGCGGGCGGCCCGCCCGGTCAGGCCAGGTGGAACATCTGCTTGCGGATCTTGCCGTCGATCCGCTCAACCAGCCGCCAGCAGCTGTTGTCGTTCAGCGGCACCCAGCGGCGCTCCTCGGTGCGGTAGAACCAGTCCTTGTCCGTCTGGAAGTAGAGCTGGACGTCGCGCGTCTCGATGATGTTCAGGATCTCGTTGTTGTGACTGCGGATCTCGCTGAAGTCGGTGACGGCGCGCTGCCCCATCTCGGCGTAGATCAGGTTCAGGTCGATGAGCAGGTCGTGCACCGCCGGCTCGAGCTCGCGCACCGCCAGACCCAGCCGGCGCGCCTCGCTCGAGAGGATGGGGTACGAGTGCGACGGGTAGCGGGTGTTCAGGGTGTGGGCGATCCGCTCGGCCGTGGCCTCGTCCTGGATATGGTACGACAGGATCTCCTTGCAGAGCATGATGGAGAGCGAGTCGGCCCGGTCCACCGCGCCGATGACCAGCGGGTGGACGTGGGCGAAGAGCGCCTGGTACGGGTTGGACTGCTCCACCTGTTTCTCCCGGTCCCAAAGTCCGATGACGCGCTTGAGCTCGTCCAGACTGACGCTCACCCGCTCGTTGTCGCGGTCCACCGGGGACAGCGGGTGCGTCAGCGACGTGTCGATGGCCGTGAGGTGGGCCATCGGGCCCATGTGCAGCTCGTTGGCGCCCAGCGCGATCATGGTGGCCGCCGAGGCGCACTCCAGCGGAATCAGCGCGACGATCTCCCGAGCGTACTGGCGCAGCAGGTGGACGATCCGGAGCGCGGCCTGACCGTCGCCCCCTTCGGACTTGATGAAGAGGTAGAGGCGCTTCACCCGCCCGATCCGCTCCAGCATCTGGTGGACGGCGACGACGTCGTTGTCGCAGACCGAGCCGCTGGGGCTGTTCCAGTAGGTGATGAGCACGCCGTCCAGAAGGCCGGCCAGGCGTTGGATGATCTCCTGGGTCTGGCTGAACAGGACCGGCGGCTGCTTGATCTTGACGGGGGCATCATCGGCCATGGCGATCTCCTTGTGCGGCGGGGTGTCGGTGGGTATTGTACCCGAGGGGGCGGCGCATGTCACGCCGCGGGCGCCGCCGGGGACCTGCCGCTGAAAAAAAGTCTTGCCACGGCTCCACCGGCGGCAGTATACATGGTCTTTCATCAATATGACGATTCTGTGACCGGCATGTCAACTTTTCGCGATCCGGCGCCGTGAGGGCTGAATCAGCGCGGGAGGAGATGCAGCGGATGCAGACCCATTTGGACACACGGGTGCGGGTGGCCGCGGAGATCGACCGGTTGATGGCGCGGGTGAATCAGCTTGAAACCGTGGTCGCGGCGCTCGGCACCGACACGACTGTCGGCGGTATCGATCCCGACCTGTTGGAAGAAGCGCTCCACGCGCAGGAGCGTCTGGCCATGGCCGTGGAGAGCGCGGGGCTGGCCTGGTGGGACCACGACTTCACCACCGGCCGGGTGGTGCGCAGCGACAACTGGGCGCGGATGCTGGGGTATTCACCCGGCGACATCGACGATCATGCCGCTGCGTGGAAGGAGCTGATCCACCCTGACGACCGGTCAGCTGTAGAAGAGGCGGCACGCCGCCACGAGAGCGGCGAGATTCCCGTGTTTGAGGTGGAACACCGGCTGCGCACCCGCGACGGCAGCTGGCGCTGGATCCTCAACTGGGGGCGCATCGTCGCCCGCGGCGCCGACGGCCGGCCGTTGCGGGCCCTGGGCGCCCAGCTGGACATCACCCGCCGCAAAACGGCCGAGATGGAAAAGGCTGAGCTCATCGGCAAGCTGGAGAAGGCGTTGGCCGAGATCCGCACCCTCCGGGGGATCATTCCCATCTGCGCCAGTTGCAAAAAAATCCGCGACTCCAGCGGCGCCTGGAACCAGTTGGAGCAGTACATTCGCGAACACTCCGAAGCCGAGTTCAGCCACGGCATTTGCCCCGACTGCGCCGCCAAGCTCTACCCGCAGCTGGCGGGGAAGTAGGGAAAGGAGATAGGAGAGTAGGAGAGTAGGAGAGTAGGAGAGTAGGGGAGTAGGCGGCGGCGTGATCGTGAGACGTCCTAGGTATTTGTACTCGTCATCGCAATCGTCATCGCACTCTGCATCGTCATCGTAATTGCAACCTTCACCGTCGTCTTCACCGAGTCTCAATGCTCGTTCTCGCAACGCAGACAATGGCTAGCGACCATCGGAAATCGGACATCGGAAATCGGGAATCGGGAATCGGGAATCGGGAATTAGACCTTGGTCCTAAGTTCTGGACCCTGAATCACAGAACCCGGATTCTCATGCCCTTTCACCCAATCACCTCTCTAAAAAATTGCAATACATTGATATGAAACATGACACCTAATCAAACAATTTTGTTACTGGTGAGGCTGACGGCACCTGCGGGGCCGTAAGCGCTATTCACCTGTTCACCTATCGCCCATCTATCTCCCATTTACTCTATCCTATTTCATATCTCCTCACCGTTTACTGTTTACCATTCCCCGTTCACTCCCACAATCGTGCCGCCGGTGCCACGGCTGGTGAAAAGTTGCGCGACGCCCTTGAACAACACGTCGATGGTCTTGATGCGCTCGTGGTGCGTGTGATAGCGTTTGCGGTTGGGTTGCGGTTAGAATCGGCTGACAGTCAAGCGATTGATCCTCGGATTCATCGGTTTGGCCGCGGAGTGCGCCGGTTGGCCGATTGCCGTGTCAGCCCAGTGTTTTAGTCAAGGATGATCCATATGGCGATTTCTCGACCGCCGCATTGGTTCCGGTTGTTTCGGCGGGGTAGCGGGCAGGCGCGCGGCCGGCCGATCGAGCTGGAGCCAACTCCGGGCCGCGTGCGGGCGTTGCGCCTGGCCAGCCTGGGCGTGTGGACGGCGCTCGGCGGCCTGTTTTACATCGTTTTCCGGCCGGGCATATTCATCACCGACACGTACGGGCAATTTCAGGAAGCGCTGATGTTCGGCTTTTCCAACTGGCACCCGCCGGTGATGGCCTTCTGGTGGCACTTTCTGCTACCGGTCGCAGGCGCGGGCGCCATGCTGCTGTTCCACGGCCTGCTGTATTGGGGGGGCTTCGCGCTGCTCGCGGACTGGGCGATCCGGGTGACCCGCCGGTTCCCGGTCGCGCTGGTCATCGTCGCGCTGCTGCCCACGTCGTTTCTCTACGCCCCGTACGTCTGGAAGGACGTGGGTTTGGCCGCGTCGATCCTGGTGCTGGCGGGGGCCTATCTCCACTTGCGCAGCTTCCGGTCCGCCCGCTGGCTGTGGGCGCTGGTGATCCCCGTGGCCTACTACGCGGTCAATCTGCGCCACTTTGCGCTCCTCGCCCTGTTCCCGCTGCTGGGCCTGCTGGCGGGTCTGCTCATCCGGCGGGCGCGGACATCGTTTCTCGGCTGGGTGGGAGCGGTCGGGCTGGGCCTGATCGCGGGCGCCGGCCTGAACCTGGCGGGACGGGCTTTCGACCGGTACGTGCTGCGCTCGGCCCCGAACACCGCCTCCCACGTCCAGTACTTCGATCTTGTCGGCACCCTGAGCCGGGCCCGAGCCATGGACGAGTTCCCCCGAGAGTTCCTGACCGCGCAGGGCACGCCGGAGAAACTGGCGGCGGCGTATGCGTCCGATCCCTTCAACGCGGACATCTTCTCCGCCTGGGGCTGTGCGGCGGAGTGGATCCAGACAAATGTGGGCGGCCGGATCGATGGCCCGTGGCTCCACGCCATCATGTCGCACCCGCGGGGCTACTTGAGCCACCGGCTGGCGTTCGCCGGCAAGCTGCTCACCCAGACGGACTGGTACGAGTACCCCTGGGCCCACCAGTACGCGGAAAGCCGGCAGTTCATCGACTTCATCCGGGACAATCATTTTGCCGTTCGGTATGCCGACCGGAACGACGCCGACCGAGCGGCCCGCGAGACCTACCGCGCCACGATCTTTCGGTCCAACGCCGTGTCCCGCCTCATGCCCCGGTACATCTACGGATGCACATGGCTCTACCTCCCGCTCCTGATGCTGGCTGTCGCGGCGCTCGTAACCGCCGTCTGTCTCTGGAAGCGGTGGTACGGCCTGCCGCCGGCCCTCGCCCTGTCGGTGATCGCCTATGTGGCGTTCCTGTGCTTCGCCGCGCCGATGACATTCGAGCTCCGCTACCTTCATCCCTGCTCCCTGGCCACCGGGGTCAACCTGTGGTTGCTGGGCATGCGCTGGCGTTACCGACTGGATGAAGTGAACAGTGAACGGTGAACGGTGGGGAGTGAAGAAAAAGCAGATAAGTGAATGGGTGGATCGGCGAATGGATCAAAGGAACCGGGTTCTGTGATTCCGGTCCCAAAACCAAGATCCCAAAACTCAGGCCCCAGAACCCAGGCCCCAAAACCCAGGTCCGATTTCTGGGAGAGTTGATGGCGGATTGTTGGGAACGAACCCTGAACCGCGACCCCCGAACCGCTTATTCCAAAATCCGATGTCCGATGTCCAATGTCCGAAGTCCGCGTTACGGGAACGAGCCTCGAGTCTCAAGCCTCTAGCTTCGATCACAATTTCGATCACGATTACGATTACGAATGACGAGCACGAGAGTTCCTATCTCCTCACTCCTGACTGTTCACTGTTCACCGTTCACTCCCGGAGCGCCGGCGCCAATTCTGGTATAATGGGCGGCAATTTCGGACCGGGAGGAGCGCCGTGCTCAAGTTCCACAACACCCTGACCGGACGGCTGGACGAGTTCCAGCCCCTCGACCCGCCGCGGGTGAAGATGTACTGCTGCGGCCCCACGGTCTACAACTACGCCCACATCGGCAACTTCCGCACCTTCGTGTTCGAGGACATCCTCAACCGCTACCTGCGCTGGCGCGGCTACGACGTACGCTACGTCATGAACGTAACCGACATCGACGACAAAACCATCCGTGACAGCGCTGCCGCCGGGATGTCACTGAACGCGTACACCGAAAAATACACCGCCGCCTTTTTCGAGGATCTGGCGGCGCTGCGGGTGCTCCGGCCCGACGTGGTCTGCAAGGCCACGGAGCACATCCCCGAGATGGTGGCGTTGGTGGAGGCGCTGGCGGCCAAGGGGTACACCTACGCCAGCGACGGCTCGATCTACTTCAAGATCGGCAGCTTCGACGACTACGGCAAGCTGTCCAAGAAGGACTTCGGCGGCATTCAGTCGGGCGCCCGCGTGGACAGCGACGAGTACGACAAGGAAAACGCCCGCGACTTCGTCCTCTGGAAAGGGCGGAAAGAGGGCGAACCGTACTGGGAGACCCCCTTCGGCCCCGGCCGGCCCGGCTGGCACCTGGAGTGCTCGGCCATGAGCATGAAGTACCTGGGCGAGAGCTTCGACCTGCACTGCGGCGGCGCCGACCTGGTGTTCCCGCACCATGAGAACGAGATCGCCCAGAGCGAGGGCGCCACGGGGCGTCCCTTCGTCAAGTACTGGCTCCACAGCGAGTACCTCATCGTCAACGGCGAGAAGATGTCGAAGTCGAAGGGGAACTACTTCACCCTGCGCGATTTGCTGGCCAAGGGGTACAACCCGGCGGCCATCCGCTACCTGCTCCTGTCGGTGCACTACCGGAAGCAACTCAACTTCACCGAGGAGGGGCTGCGTTACGCCCAGGCGTCGCTGGACCGGATCCACGACTTCGTGGACACGCTCCGGCGCAAGAAGCTGCCCGCCGGCGAATCGGCCGAGGTGGCTGCGCGCTGCACCGCCTTCCGCGACGCCTTTCAGACCGGGCTGGACGACGATCTGAACACCTCGGCCGCCCTGGCCGCCCTGTTCGACTTCATCCGCGACATCAACCGGACGCTGGTTGAGGGCCGACTGGCCGCGGGCGACCGCGACCGGGCGCTCGCCGCCGTGGCCGACGCCGACCGGGTGCTGGACGTGCTCCCCGGCGCAGCGACCGGCGGCGCCGATGCCGAGGTCGAGGCGCTCATCGCCGTGCGCGCCGCGGCGCGCGCCCGCAGGGACTGGGCGGCCGCCGACGCCGCCCGCGACAAACTCAAGGCGCTCGGCATCGTCATCAAGGACACGCCCGAGGGGACGGTCTGGCGCCGGGAATGAGCGCGGCGGCCATTTTCACCGCAGAGACGCAGCGAACACAGAGAAAACAGAACGTTTACAGGCTTCATTTTTCATTCGTCATTGATCATTTTTCATTTCAATCCTCTGAAAATGACAAATGAAAAATGTCAGCTGACCAATGACCAATGGACTTCTCTGTGACCGCTGTGGCGTCTGTGGTGAATATCCCCTGCCGCCGCCGGGCGCGAATGTGATACAATTTCCGGCCGTTGGGCGGCCCATGCCGCTCGGCCCCATCCCACAGCCAGGACAGCACGTCATGAACACCGGTGACTACAAGACCAATAAAGCAACCGGCGAACCCGCACCGGTTCCGGCGGCGGGCAACTTCATCGAGGAGATCATCCTCGAGGACCTGCGCACGGGCAAGAACGACGGCCGGGTCCACACCCGCTTCCCACCCGAGCCGAACGGTTACCTTCACATCGGCCACGCCAAGAGCATCTGCCTGAACTTCGGGCTCGCCCTCAAGTTCGGCGGCCAGTGCAACCTGCGCTTCGACGACACCAATCCCACCAAGGAAGACGTGGAGTACGTCGAGTCCATCCAGGAGGACATCCGCTGGCTCGGCTTCGATTGGGGGGACCGGCTCTTTTACGCCTCCGACTACTTCGAGCAGCTGTACCAGTGGGCCGAATTCCTGATCCAGAAAGGGAAGGCCTACGTCTGCGACCTTACCGCCGATGAGATCCGCGACGGCCGCGGCACCCTGACCCGGCCGGGCGAAGCAAGCAAGTACCGCGACCGCCCGGTGGCGGAGAACCTCGACCTGTTCCGCCGCATGCGCGCCGGCGAGTTCCCCGACGGCACCCGGGTGCTCCGGGCCCGGATCGACATGAGCTCGCCGAACCTGAACCTGCGCGACCCGGTGCTGTACCGCATCCTGCACCGCGACCACCACCGCACTGGCGGCGCCTGGTGCATCTATCCCATGTACGACTTCGCCCATGGCCAGTCGGACGCCATCGAGGGGATCACCCACTCCATCTGCACGCTGGAGTTCGAGGACCACCGACCGCTGTACGACTGGTTCGTCGAGGAACTGGAGCTGCCCCACCGGCCCCGGCAGTACGAATTCGCCCGGCTGAACATGACCTACACGGTGATGAGCAAGCGCAAACTGCTGCGCCTCGTGACCGAGGGGCGCGTCAGCGGCTGGGACGACCCGCGCATGCCCACCATCGCCGGGATGCGCCGGCGCGGCTTCACTCCGGCGGCCATCCGGAATTTCTGCGAGCGGATCGGCGTGGCCAAGAAAAACTCCACGGTGGATTATGCGCTGCTGGAGCACTGCCTCCGCGAGGACCTGGAGCAGCACGCGCCGCGGGTCATGGCGGTGCTGCGGCCTCTGAAGGTGGTGATCGAGAATTACCCCGAAGGGCAGGTGGAGTGGCTCGATGCGGACAACAATCCGAACGTCCCGACCGCCGGCACACGCAAAGTGCCGTTTGCCCGCGAGCTCTATATCGAGCAGGACGACTTCCGCGAGGACCCGCCGAAGAAGTACTTCCGGCTCTACCCGGGCAACGAGGTGCGCCTCAAGCACGCCTACTACATCCGCTGCGAGCGGGTGGTCAAGGACCCGGCCACCGGCGCGATCAGCGAACTGCGGTGCACCTACGACCCGGCCTCGCGCGGTGGAGCCACCCCCGACGGCCGGACCGTCCGCGGCACGCTCCACTGGGTGTCGGCGGCGCACGCCGTGCGCGCCGAGGTCCGGCTCTACGACCAGCTCTTCGCCGTGGAGAATCCCGACGACGTGCCCGAGGGGCAGGACTTCACGGTGAACCTGAACCCGCACTCCCTGGAAGTGATCCCCGACGCGCGGGTGGAGCCGGGCCTGGCCGCGGCGGCCCCCGGGAGCCGGTTCCAGTTCCTGCGTCAAGGTTACTTCTGCACCGACCCGGATACGTCGCCGGAGCGCCCGGTGTTCAACCGCACTGTGACGCTGAAGGACTCCTGGGCCAAGATCGAGAAGAAGCAAACGGATTCATGAACGGATCCACCACAGAGGCACAGAGGGCGCAAAGGACACAGAAACGCAGAGACAGCAAAGGATTCATTGAGTGTTTCATTGATCATTTGTCATCGGTCGTTTGTCAGTGATCATTTTAAACAACACGAAATGACAAATGAAAATTGTCAAATGACCAATGATCAGTAATTAATAAAGTTCTTCGTGATCTGTGTGTCTCTGTGGTGACTATGAAAGGAGCAACATGAGCGTTCGCGTCCGATTCGCGCCGTCCCCCACCGGCAACCTCCATGTGGGCAGCGCCCGTACCGCCATCTTCAACTGGCTCTTCGCACGCCACCACGGCGGCACCTTCGTCTTGCGCATCGAGGATACCGACCAAGAGCGCAACCGCCCCGAGTACACCCGCTCCATCCTCGACGGCATGCGCTGGCTGGGTCTGGACTGGGACGAAGGCCCCGAGGCCGGCGGCGACCACGGTCCGTACTTTCAGTCGGAACGCCTGCCGCTGTACCGCGAGGCGCTGGCGCGGCTGCGGCGCGAGGGGCGCGCCTACCCGTGCTTCTGCTCCCCCGAGCGCCTTGAGGCGGTGCGCCAGGAGCAGCTCGCCGCCAAGGCGAACCCCCGCTACGACGGCACCTGTCGCTCCTTGAGCGCGGCCGAGGCTCAGGCCCGCATCGACGCCGGCGAGCGCTACGCGCTGCGCATCCGCATCGAGCACGACGAGCCGGTCACCTGGGAGGACCGCGGCAAGGGGACCATCACCTTCGCCCCCGAGATGCTCGACGACCTGGTGATCGCCAAGAGCGACGGATTCCCCACCTACAACTTCGCCGTGGTTGTGGACGACGTCGGGATGGCGATCACCCACGTCATCCGCGGCGAGGACCACATCTCCAACACACCAAAGCAGATCCTGATCTACCGGGCGCTGGGCGCGCCGCTGCCGGAATTCGCCCACATCCCCATGATCCTTGGCGCCGACCGTTCCAAGATGAGCAAGCGCCACGGCGCCACCAGCGTCGTGGAGTACGAGAAGGCCGGCTTCCTCGCCGAGGCGTTCTTCAACTTCATGACGCTGCTGGGTTGGTCGCCTCCCGACGACTCTCGCGAGATCTACAGCCAGCAGGAGCTGGTGCGCCTGTTCACGCTGGACCGCGTCGTGGCCCATGGCGCCATCTTCGACGCCGAGAAGCTGAAGTGGATGAACCTCCAGTACATCAAGGCGCTCCCACCCGACGACCTGTACCGGCGCTCGATGCCGTTTCTGGAGGCGATCCCCGGCTTCCCCGGTCCCTACGGCCCAGCGGCGCTCCGGGAACTGGTCGGCCTGTTCCGCGAGCGGATGAATACGCTCGCCGAGATCACCCGCCACGCCGAGTACTTCTTCCAGGAGCCCGAGGCATACGACGAGAAGGGGCTGAAGAACGCCCTCAAGACGCCGGACCTGCCGGCGGTGGGTGATGCGCTGGCCGCCCGGCTGGCCACTGTGGAGCCCTTCACCCACGACCCCATCGAGGCGGCGGTCCGCGCCGTGGCCGAGGGGCGCGGGATCGGGGCGGGGAAAGTGATCCACCCGGCGCGCCTGGCCCTGAGCGGCCGCACCGAAGGGCCGGGCCTGTTCGAGCTGATGGCCGTGCTGGGACGCGACCGCTGTGTGGCGCGCCTCCGGGCGTTTCTCGACCGCCGGCCGTGGGAATCGATCCAAAGTTGAGAGGGGATGGCTGTATCGAGCGGAAGGTTTGAAAGTTCACAGGTTCACAGGTTCACAGGTTCCGGAATAGTTGATGGCTGGTGTTGCCAGCTGATAGATGTTCGTTGTTCGCTGATCGCAACAAATCGTTTGGCGGAAGCCGGCGGCTCCGCTAGAATCAATCCGGCCGATCAATCCATCAGGTGAGCGTGCTCACGCCATGCGCCAGCTGCCACAGACAGCCGAGCCCGACCCGTTCACCGACCGTTATGAGGCGGACCTGTGCCGGGGCATCGGCCTGTCGGGCGAGTCCCGGGAGTTCTTCGCCCGCGGGCGCCTGGGTTGGCTGGCCGTCTGCCTGCGGGCCCGGGCGCACGCCGCGGAACGGTTTCTGGACTACGGCTGCGGGACCGGTCTGGCGGCGGCGCTGGTCCGCGAACTTCTGGCAGTGCGGGAGTACGTCGGCGTGGACGTGTCCGCCGAGGCGCTTGCCGCCGCCCGGGAGCGGCACGGCGGTTCCGCAGTCTCGTTCATCGAGATCGGTTGCTTCCAGCCGGCAGGGGACTTCGACGTCGTCTACTGCAACGGCGTGTTCCACCATGTGCCGCCCGGCGAGCGCCCGGCGGCGGTCCGGGCGATCCGGAACGCCCTCCGGCCGGGCGGGCTGTTCGCGCTGTGGGAAAACAACCCGTGGAGCCTGTCCGCCCGCTGGGTGATGGCCCGCATCCCCTTCGACCGGGAGGCGCGGATGGTCTACCCGGCGGCGGCGCGGCGACTGCTGCGCGCGGCCGGGCTCGAGATCGTGTCGACGCACTACCTCTTCATCTTTCCCCGGTTCCTGTCGGCTGCCCGGCGGCTGGAACGGACACTGTCCCGCTGGCCCCTGGGGGCACAGTACCAGGTGCTGGCCCGGCGGCCCGCCGATGAATCCCGCGCCGGAGGGGCGGCATGACCACCGGCACTACCGCCGGCGCGGCGGCATTCGACGTGACCGTGGTGATGCCCTGCCTGAACGAGGCGGACACGCTGGCCGCCTGTATCCGCAAGGCGCAGGCCGGCCTGGCTGCGGCCGGCGTCCGGGGCGAGATCGTCGTGGCGGACAACGGCAGCACCGACGGTTCGCCCGACATCGCCCGCGGCCTCGGCGCACGGGTCGTCCCGGTGGCCCAGCGGGGATACGGCATGGCCCTGATGAAAGGGATCGAGGCGGCCGGCGGACTTTTCATCATCATGGGCGACGCGGACGACAGCTACGACTTCACCGAGATCCCGCGCTTCGTCGAGGCATGGCGGGCGGGCGCGGAACTGGTCCAGGGCTGCCGCCTGCCCGGCGGCGGCGGCCGCGTGCTGCCCGGCGCCATGCCCTGGTCCCATCGGTGGATCGGCAACCCCCTCTTCACCCGGCTGGCCCGGTGGTGGTTCCGCTCGCCCATCCATGACGTGTACTGCGGGCTCCGGGGTTTCACCCCCGAGCTGTACCGGCGGCTGGATCTGCGCTGCGCCGGTATGGAGTACGCCACGGAGATGATCATCAAGGCGAGCCTGCTGGGCGCCCGCGTCGCCGAGGTGCCCATCACCCTGCATCCCGACGGCCGGAAGTCCCACAAGCCGCACCTGCGCACCCTGCGCGACGGCTGGCGCACCCTGCGGTTCCTGCTGCTGTTCTCACCGCGGTGGTTGTTCCGGGTGCCCGGCTGGTGCCTGATCGCCCTGGGTGCGGCCGGCTACACGGTGGCGCTGCCGGGCCTGCGGGTGCGCGGCGTCACCTTCGACGCCCACACGCTGCTCTTCGCCAGCCTCTGGATCATCTGCGGCTTCCAGTCGCTGCTGTTCGGGACGTTCGCCCGGATATACGGCCGGATCATCGGCCTGCTGCCCGGCGAACCGCCGGCGGCCGGCCGCCGGACCCGGACCCTGGAACGCGGCCTCCTGCTGAGTTCCGCCGCCGTGATGGCGGGCGTCCTGCTGCTGGGGTGGGCCATGCTGTACTGGTGGGAGACGGGCCTGGGGGCCCTGGACTACGCGAAGACCATGCGCTGGGTCATTCCCGGCTCGACGCTCACCGTGCTGGGATTTCAGGGCATCCTGGCGTCTTTTTTCATTGGTGTGCTGGAGTTGAAGCACCGATGAGCGCCCCGCCCGACTCCGCGCAGAAATCCGGAATCGCAGGATGGCAGCTCGCCGCGGTGGCGGTCGCCACCGCCGCGCTGACCGGGTGGGTGTGGAGCGCCTGGGCGCCGGCGCCCATCGTGGCGGACGAGGTCGCCTACCTGCTGCAGGCCGGGATCTTTGCCGACGGTCGGGTGACCGCGCCGGCGCGGCCCCTGCCCATGTTCTTCGAGCAGATCCACATCTTCTCGTCGCCGGCGGTGTTCGCCAAGTACTTTCCGGGGCACCCGCTGCTCCTGGCCGTCGGCGTCCTCGCGGGCGTGCCGGCGGCAATCCCCGTGCTGGCATCCGTGCTGACCGCGCTTCTGATCGTCCGTCTGGCCAGCCGGCTGGCGGGGCAGGCGGTCGCCTGGCTGGCCTGGCTCTGGTGGCTGGCCGCGCCAGGCGCTCTGAACTGGCGCGCCTCGTTTCTGTCCCAAACCACGGCGGGGGCGGCGGGATTGCTCGCCGGCTGGTGGGTGCTGCGCTGGGTCGACGAGGGCCGCCGCCGGCATCTGATCGGCGCCCTGACGGTGCTGGGCGCGCTGGTCCTTATCCGCCCACTGGTGGCCGTCAGCTTCGGCGTGCCGCTGGTCGCCGTGGTGGCGTGGCGGCTGTGGCGGCGGCGGCTCTGGCGGCAGTGCATTTGGGCGGTGACCGCCGCCGCGGTGATCGTCGCCGGCATCCCCTTGTGGAATCACCTGACCTTGGGCCGTTGGCTCCAGTCCCCCTACGAGGAGTACTCCCGACGTTACATGCCGGCGGAGTTCTTCGGCTTCGGCCTGACCTCGCAATCGCCGGCCGAGCCGCTTCCCGAGGATCTTCGGGCCGGCATCCGGGACTGGGAGGCCGTACACCGGGAACATGTCCCCGACGCACTGCCCGGCATCCTGCTGGCACGGGCGGACGCGGTGGCCCGCGACGTCTGGGGGGCGTGGCGCGGCCGGTGGCTCGGCCTGCTGGTCCTGCCCGGCGGGATCGGTCTGGGCGCAACCGCCGGTGTGGCCGCCGCCGTCGTGCTCGGCCAGGTCGGGATCTTTGCCTGCTACGCCCACCCGTGGTTCTGGACGTTGTACTACGCAGAGCTCTTTCCGATCCTCTGCTTCCTCAGCGTGCGCGGACTGGATTGGGTGCTGAAAGTGGGCGTGCGGCGGGGCTGGTACCGCGCCACCCGGGCGGCGGGCGCCCTGGCGGTGATCGGCGTGGCGGTGGCGCTGGCGCAGGGGCCGGCGATCCTGGGCGTCCGGCAGGCCAAGCAGGCGGGCATGCAGCCGTGGCGGCATTTTCAGGACCAGCTGGCCGGCGTGCGCGAGCCGCGTGCGGTCGTGTTCGTGCGGCGCTCGCCGGCGGTGAGCCACCACATCAGCCTGGTCCGGAACGGTCCCTTTATGGACCGCGAGCGGATCTGGGTGGCTTACGACCGGGGAGCAGAGAACCGACAGTTGCTGGCTGCGGCGCCGGACCGGGCGCCCTACGTCTATCTGGAAGACACGGGGATGCTGCTCCGGATGAACCGGTGACGGGCCGGCGCGGGATCCCGAGACGAGGAGACACGCGGTGACCAAGAAGATCGGCACGGAGTACGTCTGCCAGAGCTGCGGTCATCGCAGCGCCAAGTGGCTGGGCCGCTGCCCGGGCTGCGGGGCATGGGAGAGCCTTGTGGAGGAGCCGGCGCCGGCCGCGGCCGGCCGCCGCGGCGGGATGGCGCCAGCCGGGCGGGGCGACGGCAGTCCGCGCCGGTTCGACGAGATCGAGAGCCAGGACGGCGTGCGCGAGCCGTCGGGCCTGCCCGAGTTCGACCGGGTGCTGGGCGGCGGCATCGTGCCCGGCTCGCTGGTGCTCATTGGCGGAGAGCCCGGGGTGGGCAAGTCCACCCTGCTGCTGCAGATCGCCGCCGCGCTGGCGGCGGCGGGGCGCCCGGTGCTGTACGTCTCGGGCGAGGAGTCGGACCGCCAGATCAAGCTGCGGGGCGAGCGGCTGGGCGTGGCCGCCCCGGAGCTGTTCGTCATGGCCGAAACCGCCCTGGAGCGGATCGAGCAGGAAACGGTCCGGATGGCTCCGGCCGCGCTCATCGTGGATTCGATCCAGACGGTCTACACGGCGGCGCTGGAGTCGGCCCCGGGGAGCATCGGCCAGGTCCGCGAATGCGCCGCCCGCTGCCTGACCCTGGCGAAGTCCCACGGGATCCCGGTGTTCCTCATCGGCCACATCACCAAGGAGGGCGCCATCGCCGGCCCCAAGGCGCTGGAGCACATCGTGGACACGGTGCTCTACTTCGAGGGGGAGCGCCACCTGCACCACCGCGTCGTCCGCGCGGTGAAGAACCGCTTTGGCGCCGCCAGCGAGGTGGCGCTCTTTGAGATGACCGGCCGGGGATTGCTCGCGGTGGCCAACCCGTCGGCGTTCTTCCTGGCCGGCCGCCATCCGGGGCAGGCGGGCACGGCGGTGATCGCCGCCATCGAGGGGTCGCGCCCGTTGCTGGTGGAGGCCCAGGCGCTGGTGAGCGTCTCCAATTTCAGCGCCGGGCGGCGGATGACCCAGGGATTCGACCGCAACCGCCTGGGACTGCTGCTGGCCATGATGGAACGGGTGACCGGCCTGAATGTGCTGGGCGCCGACGTCTACCTGAACATCACCGGTGGCATCGCCGTGGAGGAGCCGGCGGCCGACCTGGGCGCGGTGGCCGCAGTGGCCAGTTCGCTCCGCAACCGGCCGCTGCCGCTGGACGCGGTGCTGGTGGGGGAGGTGGGCCTCGGCGGCGAGATCCGGGCGGTGCCCCAAGCGGCGGCCCGGATCAAGGAGGCCCAGGCCATGGGCTTCGCCCGCTGCTACCTGCCCGAGGGAAACCTGCCGGTCCCCGAGGCGCCGAAAGGAGTTGAGATCGTCGGCGTATCCGGGGTGAACGCACTGCTGGACGTGTTGTTCTGAGATTCGGACATCGGAAATCGGACTTCGGACTTCGGACTTGGGACTTAGGCCCTTGGCCCTGGGTTCGAGGTTCCAGAACTTAATCCCACACGCATCCGTTCACCCTTTTCCCATTCACCCTTCCCCCACTCGAATCCCACTCGCCGGCGACCCAAGAGCGAACCGGCCGCCCGTGGAGGGCGGCCGGTGGGCTGAAGATAGCTAAAAGGCGGGGACCAGTGGGTCCCCGTCTGTCAGGATCAGGTGAGACGGCTCAATGCTGCGGATGCTACGCGCGCACGGCCGGGCCGCGGTACGTGGCGCTGCCGAACGCCAGCATCGGGTAGAAAATGAACGGCAGGATGATCATGCCGATGGCGAAACCGATCTCCTTGCCGAACGATTTGGCCAGGTCCAGGGTGAGCATGATGGCGGCCACGATGTTGACGCAGGGGATGAGCAGCAGCACGATCCACCACAGCGGCCGGCCCACGATTTCCAGCAGCACGATGATGTTGTAAATCGGGACGATCGCGGCCCAGCCGGGCTTGCCCGCCTTGACGAAGATCTTCCACAAGCTGGCGATGATCAGGACGATGAGCGCGGCGTAGATCACGAAGAACACGCAGCCGAATCCGGCTCCGAGCATGCCCGCGACATCTTCTTCAGACTGCAACAACACCAGATACGGAGCGATCGATGGGGACATACCGACCTCCTTGTGAGTGAGTATCAACTCATATGGTCTTTATCGAAATCGTTAGTTGGATTTTAACCGGTTCTCCGGACCTGTCAAGGGGATTGTCAGCGAAGTTGATTGACCAGTGATGACCGGACCGGCCCCCGGCGACACCCTTATGCCGAATGGCTGGAAAATCGGTGCGGCACATGGCAAAATCATGAGTTGTATAATCTGGCGGGCAGGAGTTTCCATGGACATCGACTGGGCGCGTGAATTCCGCGGGGCGGTCACGGTCACCGACACGGCCGGGACGATCCTCTATATGAATGACCGGGCGGCGGCCGTGTTCGCCGCCGAAGGCGGGGCGGCGCTGGTAGGCGCCAACGTGCTGGACTGCCACCCGGAGCCGTCGCGCACCATGCTCGCCGAGATGCTGCGGACGGAGCGCCCCAACATCTACACCATCGAGAAGAAGGGTGTCCGAAAGCTGATCCACCAGTCGCCGTGGTACCGCGACGGCCGCTACGCCGGCTTCGTGGAGCTGTCGCTGGAACTCCCCGCCGAGATGCCCCACTTCGTGAGGGGATGAAGTTTGCGGTAGAAGCGGTGAACCAGCAATTCTATCAGGATGTAATGCTCCGGTATACGTGCCAGGTTGTCTGTTATGGATCCAACTCCGAAATAGTCTAACTGATTTGGAGTATGGTCCGATCAGGTCAAAGAATCCGCTGTCCGCTTTCCCCGGTTTTCCGGATGATTCTGATTACAGATAAAATGGAAACGGCCCTAGAGAAATCAGTCGGCATCACCGGCTGGCCGGCGGTATCGGCACAGAAATGCCCAGATGCAGGAAGCGGCGTCAAATTCCCGCGTGGCCGGACCGAGCACCCAGGCCGGGGGCGGCACCTGTCCGCCCGGCCAGCCGTGGCCGCCGCCCTCCACCACAACCAGGATTACCTGCGCTGTGGCTGCGCCGCGCGCGCGGAAGGTCTCGGTTCTCACCCGGGTGCCGTCGTCGTGCCGGTCGGGTAACTCCGCGGACACCGGTGTCGGATCGGCACCACCCGCCCGGGACCACCACCGCGCCGTTTCGGGCGCCGGAAGCACTCGGCCGCCGTTCGGGCTGTTGACTTCACCGCCAGTCCAGGGGACCACCGGATCCTCCGTGCCGTGGATCAGCAGCAGCGGCGGCGGAAGCCCGGCCGGCCGGCGCGCGACCAGCCGTTCCGGCAACCCGGCGCCGACGCTCGCCCCGGCGGCCAGCAGGTTCGGCGCCTCCAGGGCCAGCCGCTGGACCATCATCCCGCCGTTGGAATAGCCGGCGGCGTACACCCGCGCCGAATCCACGGCGGTGTCCGTCTTCAGGCGATCGACCAGCCGGTGGATGAAGCCCACGTCGTCGGCACCGGCGCGCTCGGCTGGGGTGGCACCGCGGCCATCGGCCCAGGTGCGCGCCATGCCGTCGGGGAAGGCGACGACGAGACCGGCCTGGTCGGCCAGGGTGTCGAACCCGGAGACGGCCGCCATCTCCGCACCCGAGCCGCCGCTGCCGTGGAGAACGACCAGCAGCGGAGCCGGGCCGTCCGCGGCCGCCCGGCCCCGGCGCCACAGAAAGGTCCGCTCGCGTCCCTGCCACTCCAGCGATCCGGACTGCAGGCTGACCGGCGGCTCCGGTGCGGCTGCCGGCGGCGTCTCGCGACAGCCGGCGACGAACCCGACGGCCGATCCGACGAGGAACCAGGCCGCCAAACGGCAAAGCTGAAGGGTGCGGCTCATGATCTCATTCTAACCGGTGCCGGGGATCCGTGTCGATGCGTGATCCGGACGGCGTGGGCGGAGCGTCTGTCTCTTCGGGGAGCGGACGTGCTTTCCGCACTCGGACCGGATTTTCTCTTGACAAGTCCGTGACAATCACGATGATGGCAATTTAACGTTCGGTCGCCCGTATTTGAAGAACCACCTGTAGTCCCATATGTTACTGGAGAACCGCACATGATTCTGAAAACCCGTTCCCTTGCCGTAATCCCCGCTTTGATGCTTCTGGCCTCGGTCTGGCTCGCCGCGCTGGAGCCGCCGACTCCCGAGCAGATCGCCCAGTACCGCGCCGACGGCACCCTGGCCCAGCGGATCGCTGCGGCCCGGGCGCTCGGCAACCACCAGGTCGCGCCCCGCCTGGTGGAGCGCGCCCGGTACAAGCTGGAGCGCCTGCAGAAGGGCGGCGCGGACGGCGACGAGCCCATGGCGCCGCCGCTGGGCTGGCGGGGCATGCCCACCACGGGCACGGTGCGGGTGTTGGCCCTGCTGATCGCGTTTCAGGACATGGCCCCGTCCACCGAGGCCAGCCGGATCCATGACCAGCTCTTCGGCGACGGTGTGGGCGGCTTCCCGTTGGAGAGCCTGCACAGTTACTACCATCGGTCCTCATACGGCCAGCTGGACATCCAGGGCAACGTCCTCGGCTGGTACACCACGCCGTATCCGCGGTCCGGTGTCGTCCAGACGGATGTCGGCCGGGAGAACCTGATCCGGGAGGCGCTGACCCATTACGACAACCAAGGCCATGATTTCAGCCAGTACGACAACGACGGCGACGGCACCATCGACTACCTGGTGGTCGTCTGGACCGGACCGCATGGCGCGTGGGCCAGCTTCTGGTGGGGCTACATGACCAACTACCAGAACTCCGGCTTCGTGCTGGACGGCAAGGTGCTGGACACATACTCCTGGCAGTGGGAGGCCTCCACTGTCGGCGACCTGTTCATGCCCAACGTGGTGATCCATGAGACGGGCCATGCCTTGGGTCTGCCCGATTTTTACGACTACGACGACGGCATCGGTCCCAGCGGCGGCGTCGGCGGGCTGGACATGATGGACGGCAACCAGGGGGACCACAATCCGTTCAGCAAATGGCTCCTCGACTGGGTCACCCCCACGGTGCTCGGCGGCGGCAGCCATGCAGTCTCGCTGGGCGGCACAGCCGCCACCGGCGACGCGCTGGTGATCATGCCGGGCGCCACGGCGGACGACCCGTTCTTCGAGTTCTTCATGGTGCAGAACCGGCAGCGGACGAACAACGACGCCCGCCTGTCCAGCGACGGCATGCTCATCTGGCACGTGGACGCCCGGCTCGATCCGTACGGTTTCAATTTCATCTACGACAACTCGTACACCGACCACAAGCTGCTGCGCCTCATGGAGGCGGACGGACTCGAGGAGATCGAGCAGGGCGGCTCCGCCGACACCGGCGATTACTTCAAGGCAGGTATGGCATTCGGTCCCGCGACATCACCCGACAGCGACCGATACGACGGTGTGCCCACCAACCTGGCGGTCACCGATATCTCCGCCCCCGGCGCCACGATGACGTGCAACGTGGCGTTCGACAACCAGGCGCCCACCCTGGGCGGCATCACGATCTGCGCCAACGCCAGTGAGACGATCATCGGCTGGGAGACCAGCGAATACACCGAAGCGGGCCTCCTCTACGGCCGCGATCTGGATCTGACCGGCGAGGCCTTTTCAATGAGCGCGGGCACGGTCCACAGCGTGGCGCTGCCGGGGCTGCAGCCGGGCGGCCTGTACATGTTTCAGGTGTTCTGCGCCGATCCCAGCGGCAATGTCGGCGAGTCCGATTATTACCATTTCATCGTGCCGGACAGCGCCGGCGTCGCGGAGCAAGTGTTCCAGGACGACCTGGAGTCGGGCGCTCCCGACTGGACCCGCTCGCCGAACGGCCAGGGACCCTGGTCGCTCGTCGAAAGCCAGTACGCCCGCTCGGCCGCCCACGCCTGGTTCAGCACCGACCCGGAAGGCGGCAAGGACGACCTGCTGCTTCCACCCGAACTGAATCTGGCGGGCGCGGCCTCGGCCACGTTGACTTTCTGGCATACCTACAGCTTTGAGACCGACTTCGACGGCGGCGTGGTGGAGATCTCCGTCGACGGCGGACAGACGTTCACCGACCTCGGCCCCGACATCGTCGCCGGCGGGTACACCGGTCTCATCAACCCGTCCACCCAGTCGCCCATCCGGGGACGGCAGGCCTGGACCGGCGGCACCCTCGGCACCATGACCCCGGTCATGGTGAGCCTGGACCGGTTCTGCGGCCGTCCGGCCCTGGTCCGCTTCCGGCTGGGATGCGACCTGTACGCCGGGGGACAGGGCTGGTACATCGACGACGTGGCGGTGAGCCGCGTCACCTGCGAGCCCGTTACACCCGTCGCGGGCTGGCCCGAGGCCACCGGCGATCTGAACGGCAATCAGCTGCTGGACGCCGGCGACCTGCTCCTGATGGCCGACTACCTGGCGGGGAATGTTCTGAACGTGCCGGCCGGCATATTCGCCGGCGATATGAACGGCGACCACCACATCACCGTAGCGGATGGGGTGATCCTTATCGGCCGCGTCATCGGGATCATGTAGCCGGTTCAGGGCCGATTCGCTTCTGAAATCGGTGCAGATGATTGATTGTTGAAGGTTCGTTGCGTTCGCAGATTCGTGAGTTCAACAGTTCACAAGCCCGAAACAGTTGACGGCTGATGGTCGGCCGTTTATCTCTGACGGCGGCTCCATCTCCCTGCTTCCGTCTCCCGACTCACCGAGTCACCGACTCACCGATCCGCTGATTCGCCCATGAGCCTGGTGGTTTGTTCGGCCAGACCACCCAGGCCGCGACGGACGGCCTCCGCCCGCAGCACCCGGAGTGTTCGTTCCGCGGCTGCCGCGTCGCCGCACCGGAGCTCGATCCGTCCCAGTACCCAGTCGCACTCGAGACCCAGTAGACGAAAACCCAGCCGGGCCAGCGCTGCACGTTGTTTCTCCAGATTGCGGCGGGCCGAGTCGCACCGGCCCCGGGCGGCCGCCAGCTCCGCCTCGGCCAATGCCACCTCGGCCTGTGCCGACGGCTGGAGATCCGACAGGCTGGACCGAATGTCCGCCAAACACTTGTCGGCGGCTGCGGCGTCGCCGCGCAGCAGAGCCGCGCGCGCCGACAGGGCCAGGGCGGTGGCTGCGCCGTCACCCCGGCCGTCGTCGCGAAACCCCGCCGCGGCGCGGGCGGCGGCAGCCTCGGCCGCATCCGGCCGGTTTTCGGACAGCTCCAGCCGGGCCAGCGTCAGGTGGATGGCCGGCACCTCGGTGTGCTCGCCGATCGCGGCTTCGATAGCCAGCGCCGCGGCCAGGTCGCGGCGGGCGTCGGCCGGCCGTCCGGCGAGGCGCGCGACGTCACCGCAGCCCAGGAGCGCCCACGCCTCGTAGCCGCGGTGGCCGATGGCCCGGCTCATGGCCAGCGCCTCCTCGTACCGTCGGGCCGCCGACACCGGATCGGCGCGGGTGACGTCCAGGTCGGCCAGGTTGCCCAGCGCCGCGATCACCTTGATCTTCTCGCCGGTCTCCTGCCAGGTGGCCAGCGCCGCCGCGTACATGCGCGCGGCCCCGTCCAGGTCGCCGGCGTCGCTCAGCAGGTTGGCCAGGTTGTTGCGGGTGTGAGCCAGGCTGCTGGCGGAGCCGACCGCCTCGAAGATCCGCAGGCACTCCTCGTACATCGCCCGGGCCTCGTCCCGCCGACCCTGCTGGTAAATGATTCCGGCGATGCTGCTCGTCACACGCGCCTGACTGGCGGTGGCGCCGGTCTCCTGGTAGACGGCGAGGGCTTCGCGCAATTTGGCGAGCGCCGCCTCGGCGTCGCCGTGATCCTGGAGGATCCACGCCTGGTAGTTGATGGCGGCGGCCCGCTCCCGTTCAAAACCGTTGGCGACGCTCAGCGCCTCAGCCTCCTGCAAGAACCGCTGGGCCTCCGCCAAATCGCCCCGA
>JAAYUB010000038.1 GCA_012517875.1 Acidobacteriota bacterium
AACTCGCAGCCGAACTCCTCGTAGGTGTCGGTGGCCGCGTCCTCGAGGTAGGTGTCCGCCCGGCGGATGAGGCGGGTGGCGGGATCCACCAGCAGCTTGAGCCAGCGCGACGCGTCGTGCTTCTGCCAGATCTTGAGCACCCAGTACTCGCGGCCGTCCCACGCGACGGGGTCGGGCAGGAGCTGGGCCGCCAGTTGCCCGGGCGGGTACGCCAGCAGATTGCACAGGTCCAGCTCCAGGCGGCGCTGGTGCCGGGCGACCTCCCGCCGCTCCAGGTGGCGGCGGCGGACGGTGAGCCGATCCACCCCTTCGGCGTCCCACCACTCGGCGGCATTGCAACCGAGGGTGACGGTCTCGCCGGCCAGGGTGACCACCTGCTTGAACTTGTCCGGCTTCTTGTAGAGGATCTCGATCCCGGCGTCCGACACCTCGTCGTCGTAGAAGTACCGGATCGTCCCGGTCAGCCGATAGCTGGTCAGCGACTGGACCGCCGCGCGCTGGCCGTAGGCGGTGAGCACGGTGTCGAACACGCCGCGGCCGGCCTCGTCCTGGGCGGCCAGGAACGGGCCGCCGGCCAGCAGGCCCACGAGCAGGACGGTGATTCGGATGGCAGGGTATGATTGCATGGTCGTCTCCTCCTAGAACCCGAACGTGTTCTTGGTCAGGCCGAGGTTGTCGAGGTCCAGGTTGATGTTCGTGAACTTGAAGCAGAAGCTGTTCACGCTGACCGGGAACGCGCTGCTTTTGGTCCAGGTCTGGTTCAGGCCCAGCCCCTGGATCTTGTAGCCGGTGGACTTGAACGTGAACTGCAGGTAGCCCCACTGCTCCTTGGGGACGGTGAGCCGGATGGACTGGGTGGCCTTCCGCACGCCGGCGTAGTAGTACTCCATGAACAGGTAGTACCCGTACAGCTTGATCTTGTAGTAGGTGGTGCCGACGTTGCCATTCTCGCCGATGTTGGCGCCCAGATAGATCTCGAAGACGTGGTTGTCGGGTTGCAGCGGCGCGTTGTGGAAGTTGAGCAGGACCCGGAAGCTGCCCGTCTGGCTGGGGCTGGCGTAGGCGTACCGGTTCGAGAAGAAGGCCGGGTTGCGGAAGTCGATGTAGGTGACATGGACGTCCTTTTCCACCGGCCGGTACTCGACGACCTGCGATGTCGCGCCGTAGTACGGCCGGCCGTGGAAGTCCGTGTCGAAGGCGTCGAAGAAGTCGTTCTGCTTGGCGAACTTGTCGGCCAGAACCCCGGCGCTGGTGCCGACGCTGCTCCACAGCCCCTTGTCGTTTTTCACCCGGACCGACACGTAGTAGGTCTGGCCGTCGGCCGCGGTGAAACTCGCGTTGATCGTCCCGCCGGGCGGCGTGATGGTCCCCGTGGTCCACGGCCGGGTGTTGCTGCCGCCGGGCGTGGTCCCCACGGCGTACTGGTACTGGGCGAGGAGGGACTGGGGATCGGTGGACGCGTAATAGATGACGGGGGTGGCCAGGCCGGTATTCGGATCCCACGCCTCCAAATATCCCTTGCCCTCGCCCACGACCACCACCGGCTGGGACGGCGGCGTGTCGTCCAGGGGGACCGGGTCCACGGAACCGCCCTGGTGATAGAAGTAATCCCACGCCAGGTTCTGCTGATAGGCCAGGAGGCGGACCTGGTAGATGTCGATGGCATGGCCGGCGGAATCGTCCAGGATGAAGTCGGCACCGAACGCGCTCACGTACAGTCGGGAGATGTCCGGGTTGGCGCCGTTGTCGATGAACTCATGCTCGACGAAGAACAAATAGTCCTGGCCCTGGACGATCTGAGCGCTGGTGGCTCCGCTGGCGACCAGACAGCCGTTGACATATTTCCGGAAGGAGTGCCAGCAGATCTCGTTCGCCTCGTACGTGAACCGCAGCACGTAATAGCCTTGGAGACCCTCCAGGCGCACCTCGAACCAACTGTCGCTGTCGTAGGCGGCTAACGGCCGGAGGACCGCCTCGAACGTGAACTTGGGCGCGGGGCGGAGCTTGCGCTTCAACCCGGCCAGTCCGGAGCCGGGGGCGATGATCACGGAGTCGGTCGCCGCGTCATAGGTGATGGACTGGTAGGCCGGATCGTACTCCTTTTCCAGCACGCCGCTGTCGAGGGGGCCCGAATCCATGAAGTCGCCGGATTCCGCGGAGTAGACCAATCCGGACACGTATTGGAAGGTGGCACTGGTGATGGGCGCCGGGGTCACCGCCATGGACGTGTTGGTGGCCGTGACGCAGAGGCGGTAGGTGTGCCCCTCCAACAGGTTGGCGTTGGGGAGGACGAACCGGCCGGCCGCGCCCTGCGTCCAGCGGTAGTCCGGCGCCCCGCCGGCGGTCTCGTCCTTGAGCCCGATGCGGTAACAGGCCACCGCGGAGTCCGGTTCCGCCGCCTCGGGGAAATTCACCAGCAGCACCTGCTTCGAGGCGATGACGGGGAACTCGTCGGTCGGCTGGTGGTAGCTCAGGACGACGGTCGCACCGGCCGGAAATTCCGGCGGCGTGGCATCAACGTAGGTGGTGGCCGAACGCTCGACGGACGGCGCACTGGCGTTGCCGGCGGTGTCCACGGCCACCACCTGGTAGTAGTAGGTCACGCCGTTGAGCAGGCCGTCGTCCACGTACGTGGTGTCCGCGCCCACTGCGGGGGCGCACAGGGCGATCCGTTTGTCTTCGCCCGCCACGAATCCAGGGTTGGTATCCCGGTAGATGTGGAACTCGGCCAGCCGGCCGCAGTCGGCGCCGGTCATGGTCAGGCAGATGGACTGGTAGTCCAGAGTTTGGGCCGACTTGAAATTGATGGTGGGGGCGATGGTGTCCACAGCGTGAACAGTCACGGCCAGCGTCCCCGACTTGAAATCGAGTGCGAGGTCATCCGAGCAGAAGTTGTCCACCCGGGCGCGGTAATAATAGGTGGTGTCCTGGGTGACGCTCTTGGTCTGCCAGATGATGTTGCCCTGGCTGTACACGGGGGTGGCGGTGAAGGTGGCGAACGACGGATCGGTGCTCTCGTCAAGGTACATCTGGTTGAGCGAACTCCAATTCTGACACCCCGCGACGAGTTTGTACGGCAGACCGCTCACGGCACAGGCGCTGCCGGTGAGGCTCAA
>JAAYUB010000039.1 GCA_012517875.1 Acidobacteriota bacterium
CGCGGCGGCGGCCGCCGCGCCGGCGATGGCCGCCCTGACGCCGGAGCGCCGCGCCCACATCCTGGAAGGCGCCGGCGAGTGGCTGCGCGCGCACCGCGACCCGGCGGCCCGGACGCTGGTGGCCCAGGCGGGCAAGCCGCTGGCGCTGGCCCGTGCCGAGGTGGACCGGGCGGGCGACACCTTCCGGGCCGCTGCCCAGGTGGCCCGCCATCCTGAGACGGCCGCCCGCGACCTCGGCGGTTTCGCCAGCGGCGCCGGACGGCTGGCCCTGATGCGACGCGTGCCCGCGGGCCCCGTCCTGGCCGTCACCCCCTTCAACTTCCCGCTGAACCTGGTGGCGCACAAGCTGGCGCCGGCGGTGGCCGCCGGCTGCCCGGTGGTGCTCAAGCCGGCCAGCCAGACACCCACCCCGGCGTTGCTGGTGGGTGAGGCGCTGCTCGCCGCCGGACTGCCGCCGGCAGGGCTATCCGTGCTGCCCGCCGCCGCAGCCGACATGGACCCGCTGGTGGATGATCCCCGCTTCGCCCTCCTCACCTTCACCGGCTCGGCGGCGGTGGGCTGGGCGTTGAAGCGCCGCGCGGCGGCTCGACGGGTGGCGCTGGAGCTCGGCGGCAATGCCGCCGCGGTGGTGGAACCGGACGCCGGGGAACTGGCGGCCGTGGCCGCCCGGCTGGTATCGGGTGCGTTCGCCTACGCCGGCCAGTCGTGCATCAGCGTCCAGCGCGTCTTCGTCCAGGCCCGGATCTACCCGCAGTTCAGACGTCTCCTTATCGATGCGACCCGGACCGTCGCGGCGGGGGATCCCGCCGATGCGGCCACTGTCTGCGGGCCCGTGATCGACGCCGCCAACGCCGACCGGATCATGGCCTGGATCGCCTCGGCGCGCGCCGCCGGCGCCCGGCTGCTCTGCGGCGGCACCCGGCAGGGCACGGTGATCGCGCCGACGCTCCTTGAGAACGTCCCGGCTGCGGAACCACTGGCGGCCGACGAGGTGTTCGGACCCGTGGCGGCGCTCTGGCCGTACGACGATTATGAGGACGCGCTGGCAGGCGTGAACGCCTCGCGCTACGGGCTGCAGGCAGGCATCTTCACCCGGGACCTCGCCAAGATCCGCCGCGCCTGGGACGTGCTCGAGGTGGGTGCGGTCATCCAGGGCGACATGCCCACCTGGCGATCCGATCCCATGCCGTACGGCGGCGTCAAAGACTCGGGCCTCGGCCGCGAGGGCCCGGCGTGGGCGTACCTGGAGATGACCGAGGAGCGGATGCTGGTGCTCCGGGACGAGGGGCGGGGGTAAATTACGAGAGTTGAGGGTTCGGGCTCGTCATTCATCATCGTGATCGTCATCAAGCGTTCACAGGTTCGAAAGTTGGCGGTTCGTCGTCAGTTGGTAGTTGATCGTTGAGAGTTGATCGGAATGCCTCTCCCGTTTCCCGGCTTCCGTCTCCCGTTTCTCGTCTCCCGATTCACCGACTCACATCAGGGCGCCGGCGCTTCCCCGACGGTGATGATCCGGGGAGGCAAAGGCAATGGCGCGCGCCGCCGGGCCGGCGAGCTCCTCAACAGCGACCGAAACCAGCCAGTCTCACGGCGCAACCGTTCGATCTCCGGCAAAGCCGCGCGGGCGCAGCGTACGCCGCGCGCCACCGCATCGTCCAGGGACTGGAACGCCAGCCAGTGAATCCCCTCCAAATCCGGATTCAGGCACAGGTCTGCCGTGGCGCTCTGCAGATCCTCCAACCGGCGGGTGGCGATGCCGTCGGCCCGCAGGATGATGTCCAAGCCATGCTGCCAGGCCACCGTGGGCGGCGGCTCTCGGGACACCCGCACCGCCAGCGCCAGGTCCGCCCCCAGCGCCCATGCGCCGCTGACCGGCGTCTTGTCCACCCAGCCGCCGTCGACGAGCAGCCGCTCGCCGTCCGCCACCGGGCTGTACAGCCCCGGCACGGCGCAACTGGCCATGACCGCCCGGCGGACCGGTCCGCCGGTGATGAGCACCGCCTCGCCGGTATTCAGATCGCCGGCCATGCAGGCGAACGGGATTTGCAGCTCCTCGATGCGGACGTCGGGCAGCAGCTCGGCGATGGCGTGGGCGTACTCCTCCTCGGACACCAGCGACCGGCTGACCAGGGTTTTGCCGATGGCCATCCCCTTGAGGATAAACTGGCGGAGCTGGGCCAGCAGGCCGTCGGCCGCCCCCGGCTCGATGCGCATGAACCGGTGGTAGGTCTTGGAGTCATAGCTCGGGGAATCGAGATACCGGCGCACCTGCGCCAGCACGTCTCCGGCCGTCCCGTGATGGGCGTACATGGCCCCCACCAGGGCGCCGATGCTGGTGCCCACCACCAGGTCCGGCCGCAGCCGGACCTCCTCCAGCACCTGCAGCACGCCGATGTGGGCCAGCCCCCGGGCCGCCCCGCCACCGAGCACCACCGCCAGCTTGCGCCGGGCCATCGCGCCTCCCTGAACCACCGCCGGGTGCAATGATGCCGGCGGGACATCGCCAGCATAAGCCCGGCAATGGTTCGGATCAAGACCGGAATGGCGGATCCCCGCCGCCTTTGGCCGGCTTTTCGCAGGCACCACCGCCGATACAACCGGTTGCATTCCACGTATACAGTGACCATGGAATTCATCCGATCCCTGGATCAGCTGCTGGCGGACGAGGGGCCCTTCGACAGTCGGACGGTGGTCGATGTCGGCTGCGGCGCCGGCGACCTGGTACGCTGGTTCGCCGGCCAGGGGTCCCGCGTGGTGGGGCTCGACGTCCCCGCCCTGCTGGCCCGGGCCGCCGCGGCGCCGCGCGGCGGCGCGGAGCGTTACGTGGCGGGATTGGGCGAAGCGATCCCGCTGGCCCCCGCCTCCGCCGACCGGGTGGTGTTCGCCGCCAGCCTGCACCACGTGGCGCCGGCGCGGATGGCCGACGCCATCCGCGAGGCCGCGCGCGTGCTCAGGCCCGCCGGGCGGGCGGTGTTCCTCGAGCCGGTGAAGCGGTCGGGCGCTTACACCGACATCACCCATCTGTACGAGGATGAAACCAGGGTGCTGCGGCTGGCGGTCGCGGCGCTCCGCGCCGTCCCCCGCGCCGGATTGCGGCGGGCAGCGGAAGATCTCTTCTACCTGGAGCGCTCGTTCCTGGATTACGAACGGCTCATGGCTGTCCTCGTTCCGGAGGAGGAGCGCCGCCGCGAGATTCTCGCCCGGGCGCGAGCGGTGACCGTCGCGCGCGCCGCCGCCGCCGGCGTGGCATTCGATGCGTTCCGCTACCGGTCCATCGTCCGGTTCACCGTGCTCGAGAAGACCGGGACAGCCTGACTCGGGGAGGCCTCGCATGAAGACCATCGGATTCATCGGCGGCACCGGCTGGGTGTCCACGCTGGAATACTACCGCCTGCTCAACGAGGGGGTGAACGCGCGCCTCGGCGGCGTGGAGGCGGCGCGGTGCATCATCTACTCATTCAACTTCGGCGAGATCGCCCGCCTCAAGGCCGGCGACCCGGCGCAGCGCCGCGTCCGGCCGCTGGTGGTGGAGGCCGCCCGGCGTCTGGAGGCGGCGGGCGCCGACGGCCTGGTCCTGTGCGCCAACACGCTACACCTGTTCGCCGAACCGGTGGAAGCCGCGGTGGCCATCCCCGTGATCCACATCGCCGATGCGGTGGCGGCGGCGGTCCGTGCCGCCGACCTCGCCACCGTGGGGCTCCTGGGCACTCGGGCCACCATGGAGCAGGATTTCTACCGAGACCGGCTCGCGGCGGCCGGGATCGCCGCCCGCGTGCCGGTCGAGGCGGACCGCGCCTTCATGGATGACGCCATCATGACCGAGATGGTCCGGGGCGTTTTTCGCCCCGA
>JAAYUB010000040.1 GCA_012517875.1 Acidobacteriota bacterium
CGGCGACTCGAGCCGAACCTGGACGAGGGCGCTCGCACCCGGCTCCAGGTGCGGCCGGTCCAGCAGCTGCAGCCGTCCCAGCAGCTCGGCGCTGCCGTGATAGACGTGCACCGGCACCACGGCCTTGATTGCGCGGCCGAACGACTCCAACAGGTGGAAGCGGGCATAGAAAATCTGGGTGGGTGTGAAGCGGTCGGGCGCTGTCACGGCCTGCCCCCGGCGCAGGTCGGCCGGCTCCAGTCCGGCCAGGTTCAGTGCGGCCCGCTCGCCCGCCCGCGCCTCCTCCACCTCCTGCTCATAGACCTCGAGGTGGCGGACCTTCGCCTCCCGCCCGTCCGGCAGGATCGCCACGCGGTCGTTGCGGCGGAACACGCCCGACAGCACCGTCCCGGTGACCACGGTGCCGAAACCCCGAATGACGAACACCCGGTCGATGAAGAGGCGCGGAGTGCCGCCGACGGACGGCTCGGCGATGCGGTCGGCCAGCCCGTGCAGCGCCGCCCGGAGCTCCGCCAGCCCCAGTCCCGTCACGGCGCTGGTCCGGATCACCGGCGCCGTCTCCAGGAACGAGCCGCGGACCAGGCGGCGGACATCATCTTCCGCCAGCTCCTGGTACTCCTCCGCCACGAGATCGCACTTGGTCAGGGCGATCACCCCGTCGGTGATTCCGAGCAGGCGGATGATCTCAAAGTGCTCGCGGGTCTGGGGCATGACGCCCTCGTCGGCCGCGACCACCAGCAGGACGCCGGCGATGCCGCCGGCGCCCGCCAGCATGTTCTTGATGAACCTTTCATGGCCGGGCACGTCGATGAAGCCGATGCGGTACGGCGGATCCGCCCATGGGGCGAAGCCGATGTCGATGGTGATCCCCCGCTCCTTCTCCTCCTTGAGCCGGTCGGCGTCCACGCCGGTGAGGCTCTTGAGCAGCGCGGTCTTGCCGTGATCGATGTGGCCGGCCGTTCCGAGAACGATGCTTTTGGCGAACGGATGCATCAGGCACGCTCCGCGTCACCGCCGGCCGCCGCCAGCACGACGGGCACCGGCGCGCCGCAGTCCGGGCAGACCGGTCGCGTCAGGCGCTGGCGGCGGATCCGGAAGCCGGTCCGTTCGATGAGCACGGCGCGGCAGGCGGGGCAGCAGGTGTTCTCCAGCTCGTGACCGGGCACGTTGCCGCAATAAATAAATTTCAGGCCGGCCCGGCATCCCTCGTCGTAGGCCAGTTCCAGCAGGGCCACCGGAGTGGGCGGGGCGTCCAGCATCCGGTAGTCGGGGTGGAAGGCCGACACGTGCCACGGGATCGCCGGATCCACTCCGGCGAGGAATTCGGCCACGGCGCGCAGCTCCGCTGCGTCGCTGTTGCGCCCAGGAATGATCAGCGTGGTCACCTCGAGGAACACGCCGGCGGCATGCAGGCGGCGGATGGAATCAAGCACCGGCTGCAACCGCGCGCCGCAGTAGCTGCGGTAAAATGCATCGGAGAAACTCTTCAGGTCCACGTTGGCCGCGTCGAGAAACTCCGCCATCGCCGCGGCGGCCTCGCTGCTCATGTACCCGTTGGTGACATAAACGTTGCGGAGGCCCGCCCGGCGCGCCGCCAGCCCGGCCGCCCGGGTCAGCTCGAAGAACACGGTGGGTTCGGTATAGGTGTAGGACAAGGAGTCGCACCGGTGCCGCACTGCGGCCGCCACCAGCTCGTCCGGCGTCGTAAGATCGCCGGGGATGTCCGCCGCCTCGCGGGGATATTGAGAGATTGAGTGGTTCTGGCAGAACTCGCACCGGAAGTTGCAGCCCACCGCGGCCACGGAGAGCGATCGGGATCCGGGCAGGAAGTGGAAGAGCGGCTTCTTCTCGATGGGGTCCACGTGGACCGCCACCAGGCGGTCCGCCACCCGGGTGAACAAGCGGCCGCCCCGGCACTCGCGCACGCTGCAGATCCCGCGCCGGCCGTCGCCGATGACGCAGTAATGGCTGCACAGCAGGCAACGGACCGCGCCGTCACCGCGCCGTTCATAGAGTTGGGCTTCGACCATGGCCGCCGTCTCCAGGTCCGAGGACAATGAAAACGGGATGCACCCGTTGCCTGAACCGATGCATCCCGTACGTGAAAACCGTGATCAGATGGGCTGTCGGACGGACGCTGCCCGCCTCAGGACGACATCTCCTTCGGGATGTCCACCGTCGATTCCGCCAGGTCGCTCTTGACACCCAGACGGGAGCAGGCGCCGTCGTAGATCTGGCGGGCCGCTTTCTTGGCGTTCTGCAGGTCGATGAGGCGCTGCTTGACCCGGGCCAGTTCCTCTTCGATCTTCTTCTCGATGTCCTCGATTTCCTTGCGGGCCATCTCCCGGGTTTCCTCGTAGAATTTCCGTTGTTCTTTGCTGAGTTCCATCAGTGAACCTCCCATGCCGTTAGAATTTATAAATCCTGGCTCTCATGTTCGCTAGAACGACAGCGTGACCGTTTTCCAGACCTTCACCTTCACGCCGTCCTTCTCGGCCGGCGTATACCGCCATTGCTTCAGGGCCTCCTCGGCGGCGGGGCCCAGCATCTCCTTCACCCGGGCCGAATCGGCTGAGACGACGAGCACCCGCTCCACCTCGCCGGTATGGGATACGAGCAACCGGCATACCAGGCGGCCCTTGAGATTGAGGCGCTGGGCCTGGGCCGGGATCCGCGGTGAGGGAGTTCTCAGCTCCTTCGGCGGCTTGACGTCGGGCCCCAGGGCCACGAGGTCGCCGGTCTTGGCCTTCTCGGCAACCGCCGGCAGATCCATGGGGATATCCGCCGCCGGAGGCGGGCTCGCCGGTTTCACCGGTTCCGGTTTCGGGGCCGTGGGCTGGGAAGTCGGTTCCGGCTTCGGGGCGGCCGGCTGAGCCGCGGGCTGAGTCGTCGGTTCCGGTTTCGGCGCGGCCGGCGGGGGAGTGGGTTCCGGCTTCGGAGCGGCCGGTTGAGCCGCAGGCTGGGCCGCCGGCTCCGGTTTCGGCGCCGCAGGCTGGGCGGCCGTCGGCTGAGTCGCGGCGGCCGCGGCCGGCTTCGCCGGCTCCGGCTTGGGTTGCGGCTGAGGTTGCTGGGCCACCGTCGCCGGCTGACCCGGTTTGGCCGGGGCGGGCTGCGGCTGAGGCCTGGTTTCAGGCTTGACATCGGTCGCCGTCGCCGGAGTGGCGGTGGGGGTGGTACCGGTGGGCGCTGTCGGTTCGCCGGTGGAAGGAACCGGCTCACCCGGGGCGGCGGGTTCGGTGGCGCCAGCGGCGGGGGGCTCCGGCTGTGTCGGCACGGCTGGCTTGCTGAAGAACATCAGGTAGGTGGCCACACCCACCGCGATGATCACCACGGCGGCGATGATGCCAATGATCAGTCCCTTGCTGGAGCTCTTCGATGCGGTCGTCACATCGCCGAACATCGGTTTTTCGGCGGCCGGTTTCTCCTTCAGCCGTTTCGTGAGGACTTTCTTCTCCTCGGCCGGCGGGGTCACGGCTTCTTTTTTCGGCGGCGGGACGGCCTCTTTCTTCGGCGGCGGCGCCTCTTTCTTCGGCGGCACGGGCTCCGCCTTCGCCTTCACCGGTTCCGCCTTCGGCTTGACCGGCTCGGGCGCCTTCTTCTTTTCTTTGCGGATCACCGCCGGTTTTTCCTCGACGGGCGTGATCAGCGGGGCAGCGGCCTTCTTGGGCGGGACCGCCTCCTTCACCAGTGGCGGCGGCTGGAACTTGCCATCCACCACGATCTCGTCTTCCTCGAGCGCCACCGGTATGTCCGCGGCGGGGCGGATCTCCTCGAGGCCGGCCATTTCCTCGGATTCCAGGATGACCGTCTCCTCGCTCATGGCCTTGGGCGGCAGGACATCCTCCCGCTCCATGAACTCGTCGAAGCTCAGATTGCGGACCTCGCTCTCCTTCATACCGAACGCGTCGGGGAACATCCGGGTCAGGAACGTGGCCAAATCCTTGGGCGACGGCCGCTGCTTGCCGGTGCTGAGGTAGTCGTGCAGGTCCTTGGCCATTTCGCCGGCGGTCTGGTAGCGCTGCCCGATGTCGATCTGGAGCGCCTTGTTGATGATATTCTTGAGCCGCGGCGGCAGGGAGGGCATCTCGTTTTCGAGGATCGGGATCTTGCCGGAGCGGACTTTCTCGAGGACGTCAAATTCAGAGGAATCCTCGAACAGGACCTTGCCGCTGATGGCCTCGCAGAGCACGATGCCCAGCGAGAAGAGGTCCGACCGCTTGTCCACCGGTTTGCCCCAGGCCTGCTCGGGGCTCATGTACAGGAGCTTGCCCTTGAGCGCGCCCTTGACGGTGTGGTGGATCTTGGACTCGGCCTTGGAAATGCCGAAATCCACCAGCTTCACCTCACCTTCCCGGGAAATCAGGATGTTCTGCGGGCTGACATCCCGGTGGACGATGTTCATTTCCTTGTTGCTGAAGTCCTTCTTAAAGTGCGCGTAGTCCAGCGCGCTGGCGATCTGCAGAGCGATGTGGGCAGCCAGCTTGTGGGGCAGCCGGATGCCCAACTCCTTCGCCCGGCTCAGGATCTTCTTGAAATCGAACCCGTCCACGAACTCCATCGCGATGTAGAACGAGTGGTTGATCTTGCCGAAATCGAAGATGGTGACGATGTTCTGGTGGGACAACTGGGCGGCGATCTTCGCCTCGTCAATGAACATGGTGACAAGTTCCTGGTTGTCCGACAGGTGGGGCAGGATCCGTTTGATGGCGACGATCTTCTGGAAGCCTTCCTGGCCCCGCTTTTTGGCGCGGAACAGCTCCGCCATGCCGCCGTGGCCGATCTTCCGGTCCAGAATGTAATCCCCAAACTTGGTGCCCTCTTCGTGTTCGGGTTCTGCCAGAGGAACCGGGGCGGGAGCGGGCTTCGGCTTTGGAGCGGCCGGCGCCGGCTCCTGCGCCTTGGGTTGGATCACCTTGTCGATGCTGGTGTCGGACAGGCCCACGCCGCTGAGCGTATCACTGAGCTTCTTCTCCAGATCGGTGTAGAAGGAGCGGAGGAAGTCCTCCACGGCGTCCACCTTGGCGGCGGCCGGTGCCCCGGCTTCTTTCACTTCTTTTTTCAACTGGTCGAAACGGATTTCGCCGGTGTCGGGGCCGAGCAGCGGCGGCGGGGGCGCCGTCGCCTGGCTGGCCGACTCCACAAGCTTTTCGAGAGCGGCCTCGGTCTTCTTGGCCTCGCTGATCACCGGCGGTGGAGGTGCCGGCGCGCGCGGAGGGGACGCTTTGGATTTGCCCTTGTCGAGGTCGAGTCCCAGGCCGGAGAGCGTGTCGCTGAGGAGCTTGTCCATGGAGTCGTCCATCTCGGCCGCCGCCGGGGCTTCCGAGGCGATCAGGGTCGCGGCGATCTCCTGTTCGAAGCGGCTCTCCACGTCCGTGGGCTTCGGAGCGGCGGGCGCCGGTTTCGGCCTGGGCGGTTCCGGTGCGGGTTGGGGCGGCGGCGCCGGGGCCTTGGCCGCCGGGGTCGGCGCCGGCTTCGGCGGGGGGGCCGGCGGGGCTTCGGCAGCCGACTCCTTGGCTATTTTGTCGATGAATTCGCTCCGGCGCGTGTCGATGAGGCTCCGGGTGTCGCCCATGAACCGCTGGACGGTCTCCAGGATGACGTTGTCGGGCACGGGCTTCTCGATGAATTCGCTGGCGCCGTTTTCGTGCAGGGCCTTGTTGCGGTACTTCTGGCCCTTGTACACCGAGGTGGCGATGATCACCGGGACGTTGCGGCCGGTTTCGGTGTCCTTGATCTTCCGGCAAACGTCGAATCCGTTGATCTTGGACAGCATGGCCGAGAGGAGCACGACGTCCGGCTTGTCCGCCTCGAACGAGTCGAGGGCCGCTTTCCCGTCCTGCACCGTGACCACGTTAAAGCCGGCATCGGTGAAAATCTTCTTCAGCTGCTGAAGCTCCCGCGTGTTGTAGTCAGCAACCAAGATCTTCTTGTCGCTCATTCACTCTCCCTCGGCTAGACCAGAATTACCCGGATTGTAACGTATCCGCCGGACATTGTAAACATGATTTACATCACGTTTTCAAGCTCTTTCACTCGGTCCGGCTGCCCTTCCGACCGTCCGCCCGCCGCTTGGCGAAGGCGGTTTTCCGTTCGGCGATTTCCCGCAGTTTTTCGCGGATGCGGGCCTCGAGGCCCGCCCCGGACGGCTCGTAGTAAACCCGGCCGGCCAGGGCGGGGGGCAGACCGGTCATGTCCGTGGTCCCTTCGGGATAATCATGGGCGTACAAGTAGCCCTCCCCGTAGCCTTCCGCATCCATGAGGCGGGTGGGCGCGTTGCGCAGGTGCAGCGGCACGCCTTCGGCGCTGCTCTCGGCCACGTCCCGCTGGGCGGCGGTCCAGGCCCGGAGCAGGGCATTGGACTTGGGGGCGACGGCCACGTACACCGCCGCCTGCAGGATGGCCAGCCGGCCTTCAGGCAGGCCCAGCAGCTCGTAGGCCTGCCAGGCCTGGAGCGCCACGTGCAGCGCCTGATTGTCGGCCAGTCCCACATCCTCCGAGGCGCACTGGAGGATGCGCCGGCAGACGTTGCGCGGATCCTCGCCGGCCTCGAGCATCCGGACCACCCAATAGACCGTGGCGTCGGGGTCGGAGTTACGCATCGACTTGTGCAGCGCCGACAGCAGGTTGTAGTGTTCCTCGCCGTCCTTGTCGTAGAGCAGCACCTTCTGGTGGAGCACCTCGCGCAGCTCCTCGTCGGTGGGCGCGACGCCCCGCTCTTCGGCGTAGTCGGCCAGCTGCTCCAGCAGGTTGAGGCCGCGGCGCGCGTCGCCGGACGAGAACACCGCGATCTTGTGCAGCAGCTCCGGCGGGACCCGCAGGTCCAGCCGGCCCAGACCGCGGTCCGGATCGGCCAGGGCCTCGGCCAGGATCGACTCGATGTCGGCCACGTCCAGCGACCGCAGGGTGAGCACTTTCACCCGGCTCATCAGGGCCGCGTTGAGGTCGAAGCTGGGATTGACGGTGGTGGTGCCGATGAGCAGAACCTGCCCTTTCTCCACGAAGGGCAGGAAGGCGTCCTGCTGGGACTTGTTGAACCGGTGGATCTCGTCGATGAAGATGAGCGTCTGCCGCCCGGTCCGCTCGAAGAAATAGGCTGCGTCGCTCATGACGTCGCGCACTTCCTTGATGCCCGTCAGCACGGCGCTGTAACTCACGAAGTGGGTGTCAAGGGTGCGGGCGATGACATGGGCCAGGGTGCTTTTGCCCGTGCCAGGCGGTCCCCACAGGATCAACGAGGGGATGCGTCGCGACTCGATCATCCGGCGCAAGGGCTTCCCCGCCCCGACGAGGTGCGCCTGCCCCCGGTATTCGTCCAGCGTCCGCGGCCGCATCCGCTCCGCCAGCGGGACGCGGCGCTCTTCCGCCTCGACGGCCTCTTCGGCCGGGAACAGTGGGGGATCCTGGTTCGGTTCCTGTTTGCCTTTTCCGCCCATCGCGACGTTCTCCGGAGGAACTAGCGGGATTCGCGCCGGCGGGCACTCAGGCGGTAGAGCAGGATGGCCGCGGCCGCGGCCGCGTTCAGCGACTCCACCTGCGGCCGGATGGGGATGCGCACGGTCCGCTCCACCGCGGCGGCGATCCCGCCCGAGAGTCCGTGTCCCTCGCCGCCGATGATGAACGCCTGGCCGGACTCGGCCGGCAAGTCGGCCAGGTCGACCTCGCCCTTGACGTCGAGCGCCCAGAGCCGGACTCCGCGCTCGCGCGCCCGGACGAGGAAGGTCTCGGCGTCCGGCGGCCGCCAGTAGGGCGTTCGCAGCGCCGAACCCATGCTGGTCCGGATGACTTTCTCCTGGAAGGGGGACGGCGCCGGCGGCAGGAGCACCACCGGCACGTGTCCCAGCGCCTCGGCCGACCGAAGGATGCTGCCGACGTTGCCCGGGTCCTGGACGCCGTCCAGCACCAGCCAGGGCGTCCGCCGCAGGACCTGACCGGCCCCCCGCGACTCCTTCCGGCAGCAGAGCGCCGCCACCCAGGCCGGCGACTTGAGGCCCGACAGCTTGTGCATCACCTCCGGCGTCACCGCGAAGACCTGGTGGGCCGGCACCGGCGGCAGCTTGTCCTCATACCCCTGCACGACGAACACCTGCAACACCGCGTGCTCCGAGCGAGCGACTTCCGCCAGGAGCTTGGCGCCCTCGACGGTGAAGCAGAGCGGATTGTCGTACGTCCCCTCCCGCACCCGGATGAACTGTTTCACCTGGTTGTTGGTGCGGCTGCTGATGAGTTCCATGACCCACCCCCGGCGCTGAATTCGGTGGCGCGGCGCCATTGTATGTTAAAATGCCTCGCGAAATCAAAACGATTGGGGCGGTCATGAACGACTGGCACAGCACGCTGCTCAAGGATCTGGAAAGTCAACTCGCCGAGCTCGAGCGGTTCGGTGACGACGAGGCGGCCCGGCGGGCTCTGGAGATCCTCCGCGAGAAGATTCGCCAGGTGCGCGGGCGCATCTACGAGCAGATCACCCCGTGGCAGCGGATCAAGCTGGCCCGGCACGAGAACCGGCCGTACTCCCTCGACCTCATCGAACGACTCATCACCGACTTCGAGGAGATCCACGGCGACCGCAAGTACGCCGACGACCCCGCGGTCATCACCGGCTTCGGCTGGTTCCGCACCCGGCCCGTGGGGGTGGTGGGGCAGCAGAAGGGGCGCAACCTGGCCGAGCGGCAGCACCGCAACTTCGGGATGATGCAACCGGAGGGCTATCGCAAGGCGCTCCGGACGATGCGACTGGCCGAGAAATTCCGCAAGCCGATTCTGACGTTCATCGACACGCCGGGCGCGTTCCCAGGCATCGGCGCGGAAGAGCGCGGCCAGGCCGAAGCCATCGCCTACAACCTCCGCGAGATGGCTCGCCTGCGAGTGCCGATCATCGTCAGCGTCATCGGGGAGGGCGGCTCCGGCGGGGCGCTGGGCATCGGCGTGGGCGATCGGATCCTGATGCTGGAGAACGCGGTCTATTCGGTGATCTCCCCGGAGAGCTGCTCAGCCATCCTCTGGAAAGACCAGGGACATGCCGAGGCCGCCGCCCGCAACCTGGGACTCACCAGCCCCGACCTGAAACGGCTTGGCATCATCGACGAGATCGTGCCCGAGCCGCCGGGAGGCGCCCACACGGACTGGGAGGCCACCGCCCGGGCGCTGGGCGACGCGGTGGAGCGTCACCTGACCGAATTGCTGGCCCTCCCCGTCGACGGGCTGCCGCTGTCACGGACGGAGAAATTTCGCCGCATGGGCGCAGTGGAGCCGGTCACGTCCTCCTGAGCGCGCCGGCGCAGCGGGCGGAGATCCCCACCGACAGAGGCTCTCGGACGCATTATCGGTTGACAGTTCCGCGGAGCCCGGTCTAATATGGCCGGGAGATGGTTGCACAGTACTCTTTCCGGCTCGTCGCGATCCTCCTGCCGCTGTTCGGCTTCGCCGGCTTCGCCAGCACCTCCCTGAGCCCGCTGGAACTCACCCTGCCGCCGCGGTCCGCGCCGGTCGCCTACCAGATGCACGACCGCGATCTCGGCGCTTCACCCGAGGCGGATCGCATCAGCGAAAGCTTCGCCGCTTTCGAGCTGGGCGAGCTGTTCGCCGATACGAACAACACCGAGTGGGCTGTCCGGGAGATGACCTACGCGCTGGAAAGCATCTTCTTCTCGGGCGTCGAACTGGACGGCTCACCCTTGTTCCAGGCCCGGCTGGCGGAGCTGCTGGCGCGGATCGAGCTGCATCGCGACCGTCTTGGCCTCTTCCCCGACTCCGGCGAGGACGAGGATATCTCCGACCCGGAGGCGCCGCCGCTCGACACGCTGCTGGACGCGTCCCTCACCCCAGCCGAGATCGACCCGGAAATCGAGCACCTGATCGAGGAGGACATCCTCCGGCAGCATTATGATTTGCCGGTCTATGTCAACCGCGAGGTGATGGCCTACATCAGCCAGCTGACCACCGGCGTCAAGCGGGACCAGGTGACACAGGGCCTCGGCCGGCTCACCCGTTTCCACGAGATGTTCCAGCGGATCTTCCGGGAGGAGGGCATCCCCCTAGACCTGATCTACTTCGGGCTCGTGGAGAGCAACTTCAAGGTCAGCGCCTACTCCCGCGCCCGCGCCCAGGGTCTCTGGCAGTTCATCCAGTGGACCGGCCGCCGCTACGGGCTGCGCGTGGACTGGTGGGTGGACGAGCGCTCCGACCCCGAGAAAGCCACCCGCGCCGCCTGCCGATACATGAAAGACCTGTACGGGATGTTCGGCGACTGGTACCTGGTGCTGGCCGCGTACAACTCCGGCGAGGGCCGCATCCAACGGATCCTGAACCGCCATCCCGACCGCGATTTCTGGGAGATGGCCGAGCAGCGCCTGCTGCCCCGCGAAACCCGCAACTACGTCCCGGCCATCCTGGCCTCCATCATCGTGGGCAAGAATCCCGAGCGGTTCGACATCCGCGTGGAACCGCAGGACGCCTGGACGGGCATCCTCGTGGAGATCCCCTCGCCCACCGACCTCCGGGTGGTGGCGGAAACCATCGGCGTCCCCGTCGAGACGCTTCAGGAGCTCAACCCGGCGCTGCGGCGCATGCTCACGCCGCCGGACACCAAGACGTACCCGTTGCGCGTCCCCGTGGACACCCGCCAGGAAGTGCTGGCGCTTCTCTACGACCTGCCGGTGAAGGAGCGCCTCATGTACCTGGAGCACGTGGTGGCCAAGGGGGACACCCTCTACAAAATCTGCCGGAAATACGATGTGTCGCTCTCGGCGTTGATGGACTTCAACGACATCCGGAGCAAGCGGGCGATCCTGAGCATCGGCCAGGTGCTGCAGGTGCCCGTATCGGACTTCAGCCGGCCCGCCCGCGCAGCCGTCGAGCCTGAACCCCGCCCGGCCGTGTACACCAGCGCCACCTACCGCGTGCGACGGGGCGACACCCTGTGGAGCATCTCCCGCCGGACACAGGTATCCGTGGCCCAATTGATGTCCTGGAACCAACTACCCGGCCCGGCCCTCCGGGCGGGGCAGACCCTCCGCCTGCGGGAACCGGCCCGCAGCGCAGGTCCGGCGGCGCGGACCGCGCCCAGCGGGACGGAGGGCGCCTACACGGTCAAGGCCGGCGACACGCTGTTCGGCATCGCCCGCAGCCACGGAGTGGCGCTGGACGACCTGCTGGCCGTCAACCGGCTGCAGCGCGGCAGCGTCATCAAGTCGGGTCAGTCGCTGCGGCTGCCCGGTGCCACCGGTCCGGCCGCGGCGACAGCCGCCGCGACGCCGCGGGGCGGCAACCCGCGTTACCACACCGTTCGCACGGGCGAAACCCTCTCGGCCATTGCCCGCCGTTACGGCACCGACGTGGCCAGCCTCAAGCGCGCCAACTCGCGCACCAGCGACCGGCTTCGCGCCGGTGAGCAGCTGACGATTCCGAATTGATTCGCTCGGGGTTCGGAGTTCGTTCCTGATCATCGGACATAAAACTTGGGACCTGGGACATGGGTTCTGGGTTCTGGGTTCTGGGTTCTGGGTTCTGGGTTCTGGGTCCCGGATCCTGGATCTCATACCCCAGCACTCAGCACCCAGTGCCCAGGTCCCGGCACCGATTCACTCACTGACCGAGCCACCGAGCCAGCTCCCGGCCGGTGACCGATTCCGGACAGCGGACCAGCCCCTCCGGCGGACCCTGGTACAGCAGGTAGCCGCCGCGGTCGCCGCCCTCGGGCCCGAGGTCCACCACCCAATCGGCGTTTTCGATGAAGAACAGGTCGTGCTCCACCGCCACGACGGTGTGGCCTCGCTCCAGGAGTCGGTCCAGCACCGCGAACAGCTTGCGCGTGTCGCGGGGATGGAGTCCGATGGTGGGCTCGTCCAGCAGGATGAGCTCCGGTCCGGCGCCGGGCTCCAGCAACACCCGCCCCAGCTTGAGCCGCTGCATCTCGCCGCCGGAGAGCGTGTTCAGCGGCTGGCCCAGGCGCAGGTAGCCGAGTCCGAGTCCGGCCAGGAACTCCAGCTTGCGCCGCATCGCCGGCGGCGCGTCATCGCCGAAAAATTCCAGTGATTGGTCCACCGTCTGATCCAGCACACCGACGATGTCCAGACCCCGGTAACGGTACGTGCGCGCCTCGGCGGAAAAGCCCGTGCCGTCGCACGCTTCGCACAGGATCTCCTCGTCGGCGAGAAACTGCATGTCCAGCACCGTGGCGCCCCGGCCGCGGCACAGCGGGCAGCGTCCGCCGTCGGTGTTCAGCGAAAAGTAGCCGGGCAGCAGGCCGTGGAGCCGGGCCTCGGGCAGGTTGGCGAACAACGTCCGGATGGTGTCGAATATCTTCAGAAAGGTCGCCGGGTTCGACCGTCCGCTTCCTGGCGGGAGCCCCTGGTCCACATGGCGGACTCCCCGAAAAGCCTCCGCCCCGCCCAGGGCGGCCAGTCCCGCCGGCAGCGGCCCGCCGGCCAGGACCGCCTCGACACCGGCGAGCACCGCTTCCTCGAGAAGCGTGGACTTGCCGCTGCCGCTGACGCCGCAGACCACGCTGAGGCGGCCGTGGGGAAACCGCAGCCGCACCGACTTGAGGTTGCGCGCCGACGCGCCCTCCAACTCCAGCCAGTGCGACGGCAGGGGCTGGACCGCCCGCACCCGCCCGCCGCCGCGTGCCCGCAGCACGGCGGCGGTGGCGGTGTCCGCCTCGGCCAGGAAGGGCGCCATCGCCCCCTGATACACCGTCCGGCCCCCGAACTGTCCGGCGCCCGGTCCCAGTTCCACCACCTGGTCAGCGCAGGCGATGAACACCGGATCGTGTTCCACAAACACCACCGTATTCCCCTCGTCGCACAGCCGCCGCAGGATGTCGGCGAGCCGCCCGTGATCCCGCGGGTGAAGCCCCATGGTGGGCTCGTCCAGCACGAACAGTGTATCGGCCAGCCGCGTGCCCAACACCGCGGCCAGGTGCACCCGCTGCGCCTCGCCGCCGCTCAGGGTGAAGGCCGGCCGATCCAGGGCCAGATACCCCAGGCCCATCTGCCGAAGGCATTCCAGGCGGTCATCGATTTCGTCCAGCACGCGCCGGACCCCCGGGAGGACGTCCGGGGGGATGGCCGCCAGACGGAGAAAGCGGAGCGCCGCGTCGGCGGTCAGGCCGAGGATCTCGCCGAGGTCGCACCCGTCGAGCCGGATCGAGAGCGCGTGCGGGTTCAGGCGCTTCCCCCCGCAGTCGGGGCAGCGGCCGTAGCGGCGGTACCGGGCCAGCAGCACCCGGATGTGCAGGCGGTAGCTCTTCTTCTCGAGCTTGCGGAAGAAGCCGTCGACGCCCGCATAGCCGCGGTCGCCGCGGACCACGGCGTCGCGGATCTCCGGTGCCAGGGTGCGGAAGGGAACCTGGAGCGGCCAGCCGCGCCGCTCGGCCACCGCGAGGAGATACCGGTGATACGGCCGGAACGCCCGGCTCTGCCACACCACGATCGGATTTTCGGCCAGGGTGCGGGCGGGATCGAGGTACCGCGCCGGGTCGTAGTAGAGCACGTCGCCGAATCCCTTGCAGGTGGGACACGCCCCCTCCGGATTGTTGGAGGAGAGCAGACTCTCGGTGAGCGGCGGCAGCTCGGCGCCGCACCCGGCGCACCGGCTGCGGCCAGGGAACGACGCCAGCAGCAGTTCGCCGGCGGCCGCCACGGCCACATTGGGCGGCCACGCCGCCGGGGCCGCGGCGGCCGCGAGTGCCAGCAGGCATTCGTCGCCTCCCTCGGCCAGCGCCGTCCGCGCCGCCTCGAGCAGCCGGTCCCGCTCCGTCTCCGCCGCCGTGATGCGGTCCACCACCACCAGCGGCGGCTCCCCGCCCGTCCACTCCTCGGTCCGGATCAGGCGGCCGCCGCTCAGCACGCGGGCGAAGCCCATTCGCTGGATCAACTCCCGCGCCGCCGCCCCGCCCTGCTCCGCCGGCGCCGGGAAGCGGAACAGCACCGTGACCGCAGCGCCGGCAAGCGCCTCGGCGCACCAGGCGGCGATCGCGGCGGCGGAGTAGACGGCGATGCGCCCGCCGCACACCGGGCAGTGGCGCGCGCCGGCCTTCACCATCAGGAGGCGGAGGTGGTCGGCCAGGTCGGTGAGCGTCCCGACGGTGGAGCGCGAGTTCTTGACCGCCCGACGCTGGCGCAACGCCATCGCCGGCAGGAGCCCGTCGGCCGCATCCAGCGCCGGCTTGGGAAACTTGTCCATGAACTGCCGCAGGTAGGGCGAAAGGGACTCGAGGAAGCGGAGCTGGCATTCGGCGAACAGGGTGTCGAACGCCAGGCTGGACTTGCCCGAGCCGCTCACGCCGGTCACGGCGGTGATCTGCCGATGGGGAAAGACGGCGTCAACCGCCTGGAGGTTGTGCGTGCGCACCCCCCGCAGCCGGATGGCCGGCGGCGGCGAGGGGGGCGCGGCGGTTTCTTTGTCTTTCAGCATCGCGCCATTATATAATGAAGCCGCCCGAACCTGCCGCGTCGAGGGGAACATGAGCATCCGCCGCCGCTGTGCCTATCTGATCGTGGTCATCCTGGGGTGCGTGTCCATCCTGGGCGCCTCGGCCGAGAAGGTCGAGATGCCGGAGCCGCTCGAGCTCGATCTGGATCTGCCCATGACCCTGGAGCAGGTGCTGCTCGTCACTGAGAAATTCGGCTACGAGGTGGTGGAACAGGACCGGGCCGCCGGTCTGATCCGGACGCGCGACGACGAGTCCATCGGCGGCGCGTACGCCGACTCCGAGCTGAAAAAGATCGCCGTGGTGGTCACCGACTACCAGACCTCTTTTCACAAGGGCAAGTACCACATGGAACTCCAGCTCTCGTTCCTTGCCCCCCAACGGACCGCCGTGACCGCCTCCGCCGTCATCCGCGGCCTGAAGCGCTCCGCCGGCGGGACCGAGGAGTGGGTGACGCTCAAATCCAACGGCGTGCTGGAGATGCGATTTCTGAACGAGCTGAGCGACCTCGTCACCGGCAAGCGACCGTACGAGAAGAAGCTGCAGTACTGGAAGAAGAGTTCTCAGGAGATCATTCTCCGCAAGTAGCCAGACTGTCCTCCGGAGTCGATGCGTATGCTGCTGCTTCCATCCGGCCCCTTGGGCGAAAAGCTGGCCCGGGCCCTGCTGATCGGGCTGGCGTGCGTCGCCGGCCTCGGCCTGCTGCTGCTACTGATCCCCGAACCTGTGTTCGACGCCCTGATCCGGGGCCCGGCGGCGGAGCGCCCCGCCGGCGCGCATGACCTCCAGCTGCTCGAATTTGCCCACGAGCGGCAGCCGGACGCCTTCATTCTGCACGTCCGGGCCCGCAACATCTCCACGGCGACGCTGGAGCGCCTCCAGGCGGTGGTCACCGTGACTGCAGCCGGTGGCGCGGTCCAAACGCTGGTGCAGCCGGTGGAGCCGCCCGTGCTCGTGCCGGGCCGCGAGTTCGCCTTCACGGTCCAGGTGGCCGAACGGGCGGAGGCGCCCGTGCGCCGCTACGCCATCTTCTTCCAGACCCCCAACGGCCAGGTGGTCCCGCACCGCAAGTAGCGCGCCGGGGGGCGCGCGCCTTCCGGCGCACCGCGTGCTATAATGGCGCGACGTCGCGGCGGAGCACCATGGCCGACACACCCATCATCCTCGATGACCGGTTCGCGGAGCACCCGGAAGAGATCCGGGCGGCGGTCGCGTTGTTCGCCGACGAGCTGGTGCGGAACTGGGTCGGCGCGGCCGAGTCGCCGGTCCACCCCGAGACCGTGCCCGCCGACTTCGCCGAGCTGGCCGCCCTGGAGCCGCCGGCGCAAGGGATCCCGCTCCCGCACCTCCTGGACGACCTGCGCCGCCTGGTGCTCCCCGGCACCACCCGGGTGGCTTCGCCCCGCTACCTCGGCATGATGAATCCGGCACCCGCGCTCGCGGCCGTGCTGGCCGAAAGCTTGACTGCGGCGCTGAACCAGAACTGCTCCCTCTGGCACCAGAGCCCGGCGGCCGCCGAACTGGAACAGCTGGTGGTCCGCTGGCTCTGCGGTTTCGCCGGCCTGCCCGCGCCGCCCGCCTTCGGCGTGCTGCTGAGCGGCGGCTCCATGGCCAACATCACCGCTCTGAAGCTGGCGCGCGACCACTGTCTGGGACCGGCGGCGCGCACTGCCGGCCTGGCCGGCGCCCCGCCGGCGGCCGTGTACGCGTCGGCCGAGGCGCACTACTCCTTCGACAAGGGGGTGGACCTCCTGGGGCTGGGCGCGGACTTTCTGCGGCGGGCGCCGGTGGACGCGGCGTTCCGCGTCGACGTGCCGGCGCTGCGGGCGATGATGCGCGCCGACGCCGCCCGCGGTGTCCGCGCCGCCTGTGTCGTCGGCATCGCCGGCACCACCAACACCGGCAGCCTCGACGACCTGGCGGCGCTGGCCGACGTGGCCGCCGAGGCGGGCGCCTGGTTCCACGTGGACGCCGCCTACGGCGGCGCCGCCCTGCTCCTGCCGGAGCTGGCGGACCGCTTCCGCGGCCTGGCGCGGGCCGACTCCGTCACCCTGGATCCGCACAAGTGGTTTTTCGTCCCGTTCGAGTGCGCTGCGCTCCTGGTGCGCCGCCGCGACGACCTGCGCGCCGCCTTCGCCACCCGTCCGCCCTACTACCTCGAGCAGGGCCAGGACGGCGACGGGCGGGTGAACTTCTTCGAGTACGGCCTGCAGGGTTCGCGGAGCTTCCGGGCGTTGAAGCTGTGGCTGGCGCTCCGCTCCTTCGGCCTGGACGCCTACCGGCGCCTGGTGCGCCGCCACTGCGCCTTCGCCCGCCGGTTCCATGAGCTGCTCGCGGCGGCCGGCGGCTTCGAGCCGTTCCATCGGCCCGAGCTCGGCCTGCTCTGTTTCCGCGCCTTGCCCGCCGGCACGGCGGACGGCGCGGCGGTGAACGAGCTGAACCGGCGCATCCACCGCCGCGTGGAACTCGAGGGCCGTTTTTGGATCTCCATCACCAGGCTCCGGGGCGGCGACGTGGCCCTGCGCGTCAACTTCATGAACTACCGCACCCGGCCGGCGGACGTCGAGGCCCTGGGGCGCTATTTGATCAACCTGCGTAACGAGGAGACGGCGCGATGAACCGACTGGTTCGAACCGCGATCGTATGCCTGGCCGGATGGCTCGTCGTAGCGCCCCCGGCCGTGTGCGGGCAGCAGCACCCTCCTGGCGTGATCGAGGTGGCGCCCGCGGACCGCATGGACCCGCAGTGCCGGGTCTTCATCGACGCGGAGGTGGTGATCACCTTCAGCCTGGACCTGCACCGCCGCCCCTTCGTCAACATGATCAACTTCACCGACCGGGAGGTGGTGGCGGACGCCAGCCGCTTCGAGTTCCGGCTGGCCGACGGCCGCACGCTCAAGCCCGACCAGCTCAAGATCGCCACCGGCGTCGGCGGCGATTACATCTACCGGTCGTACCTGACCATCCACCCCCACTCGTCGTTCCACTTCGAGCTGGGCGGCCTGCCCGATCCGCTCCCGCCGCTCGAGACCCTCGCGCTGACCCTGCCGCCCTTCGTGCACACCCTGGAGCCAGTGCGCAAGGAATTCTTCGACGTGCTCCTGGCGCGCCTTGAGCACGTGGACCTGAAGAGCCCGTCGGTGGGCCGGGCGTACCGGAAGCTGGACATCCCCCTGCGCGGCGCCAAGACCCGCGTCGAGGAGTGAGGGGCCGTGCCCGGCGCACCCTCCGCCGCCGCCCCGGACATCCGCGGCATCGTCTTCGACCTCGATGGGACGCTGGTCGACTCGCTCGCGGACATTACCGCCAGCCTCAACACCATTCTGCGAGGGGAGGGGCTGCCGGAGCGCGACGAGGAATGGGTGCGCCGGAACGTGGGGCTGGGCGCGACGCACCTGGTCCGACAGGCGGTGGCCGGCACCGCGGGAGAGGGCGCGCTGGCGCGCCTCGTCGACGACTACGTCGGCCACTACAACGCCCATCCGTGCATCCGGACCTGCGCCTATCCCGGCGTGCCCGAAACGCTGGCCGCGTGCACCCGCCGCGGCCTGGCGCTGGCGGTGGCCTCCAACAAACCCGCCGGCATCGTCGCCCAGGTGGTGGACGCGCTGGGCTTCGGCGGCCGCTTCCGCTTCATCTGGGGCTCCGACTCGTTCCCCGCTCTGAAACCCGACCCGGCGGTCCTGCTCGCGTTCATGGAGCGGACGGGCCTGCGCCCGGCGGCGGTGCTCATGGTGGGCGACTCGGCGGCCGATGTGGCCTGCGCCCACAACGCCGGCGCCTGGAGCTGCCACTTCACCACCGGCTACGGCACCCTGGCCGGCAGCGGCCTCATCCCCCACTGGCGCATCGCCGCCATCCCGGAGCTCATCGCCATCCTCGACGGCACGGTCCCGTTTCAAAGTTGATGGTTGAGTGTTGATGGTCGATCGTTCGGGGTTCGTGCTCGCAATCGGAATTCGTAATCGAACGAATTACGATACGAGAACTACAGCGCGGGGCGGCCAAGGGCGGTGACGATCTCGGCGGCGCCGGGCATGATCATGGTTTCGCCACGCTCCGGACCGGTGGACACCATGCCGATCTCCACCCCCAGATACTCCTGGATGAAATCGAGATAGGCGCGGGCCTTGGGGGGCAAGTCCTCAAAGCGGTTCATGCCGGCGGTCTTGCTCCGCCACCCCGGCATGACGTGCCAGACCGGCTCCACCCGCTGCAGGTCCGCCACCGAGTACGGAACACTGTCGAGCGGCTGCCCGTCCAGGTTGTAGCCGATGCACACCCGGATCTCGGGGAACGCGTCCAGCACGTCCAGCTTCGTTATGAGCAGCGAATGGAAGCCGTTCACGCGGTGAGCGTAGCGCATCTGGAACAGGTCCAGCCAGCCGCATCGCCGGGGCCTCCCCGTGCTGGCGCCGTACTCGCCGCCGCGGTGCCGGAGCTCGGCGCCCGTTTCGCCATGCAGCTCGGTGGGGAAGGGCCCGGCGCCCACTCGGGTGGTGTACGCCTTCATCACCCCCACAATCTGGCCGAGGCGGTGGGGCGGCACGCCTGCACCCGCCGCGGCGCCGGCAGCCACCGCGCTGGAGGATGTCACAAAGGGGTAGGTGCCGTGGTCCACATCCAGCATGGTCCCCTGGGCGCCCTCGAACAGGATGCGCCGGTCCGTCGCCAGGCACTCCTCCAGCAGCGCCGACGTGTCCGCGACGTAGTCACGCAGCCGGGCGCACGCCGCGAAGAAGGCCGTCCACTCCGCCGCCGGTTCGGCGGGCCGAAGCTCGGCGCCCATCAGGCGCGCCTTCAGCGCCTGGTACTCGGCGCACTCCCGCCGGAGCCGCGCGTCGTCGCGGAGGGCGCCGGCGCGGACGCCGCAGCGGAAGTACTTGTCGCCGTATGCCGGTCCGATGCCGCGCAGGGTGGTCCCGATGGCCTGGCCCGCCCGGGCGGTCTCGTCGATCTTCTCGATGACGCGGTGGAACGGCAGGATCAGGTGGGCCCGGTCGCTGATGAACAGCCGGTCGTCCACCTCGACGCCCTGGCCCCGGAGCAGGTCGATCTCCGCCACCAGCGCCACGGGATCCACCACCAAGCCGTTGCCGATGACGCAGAGCTTGCCGGGACGCAGGATCCCGGACGGGATCAGGTGCAGCACGTACTTGGCGTCACCGATGATGACCGTGTGGCCGGCGTTGTGGCCGCCCTGGTAGCGGACCACCACGTCGAACGAATCGGTGAAGATATCGACGAATTTCCCCTTGCCCTCGTCCCCCCACTGGGAGCCCAGGATCACCATGTTGCTCATCGGTGGTTCCTCGTTGCGTTCGATTCGCGTTTTGGTCCGGGCGGCCATTCCGGCGATTCGCCGCTGTGGCCGTACTCCGCCCGGGTCAGGGCACACCGGTCACAGACCGGGTCGCCGGGTGCCCGTCCAGCCATCCCATTCGGGAACGACGCGGTCGATTACAGGTGCTTGTCCAGCAGGCGGCCGATGTTGTCCTTGGATGACGCGCCCACCATCTGGTCGGCGACTTTGCCGTCCTTGAAGATCAGCAGCGTGGGGATGCTGCGGATGCTGTACCGGTCGGCGGTCTGCATGTTCTCGTCGACGTTGACCTTGCCCACCTTGACCCGGCCGGCGTAGTCGGTCGCGATCTGTTCGATGATCGGGGCCACCATCCGGCACGGCCCGCACCATGGCGCCCAGAAATCCACCAGCACCGGAATTTTGGCTTCCAGCACGTCCTGCTGGAAGTTTTTGTCGGTAAACTCGAGGGTGTTGCCCGCCATTTGCGCCTCCATACGTGTCGCTGTTTTGATGATTGCCCGCACGGCCGGTTTCGGCACGAGGCGCAATTGTATCGGAAAGGTCCGCGGAATGCAACCCGTGATCGCGGGGAGGCCCGCCGGCTGCGGGCGGACACGGCCGGTCTTTATTCCCGGCCCGTTTTCTGGTAAAGGATAGGCATGCCCGAACGGATTACACCCCGGAAAAACCTGGGCCAGCATTTTCTCACCGATCGCAACATCCTGGCGGCCGTCGCCGATCTGGCCGGGCCGCCGGCCGACGCCGACGTGGTGGAGATCGGCCCGGGCCCGGGCGGGCTGACTCGCACGCTGCTGGCCCGGGGCCTGCGGGTGCTGGCCGTGGAGATCGATCCGGCATGCTGCCGCCGCCTCCGGGCGGAGCTGGGCGGTGAGGCACGTTTCCGCCTCATCGAGGCCGACGCGCGCTGCGTCGACTGGGCCGGCGCGCTCGCCGCCGCGGGCTGGCGGCTCCCCGCCGCCGTGCTCGGCAACTTTCCGTACAACGTGGGCACCCACCTCGTGCGCACGCTCCTGCCCCGCCGCGATCTGTTCACTCTGGTCGGCGGCATCCTGCAGGACGAGGTGGTGCGACGGATCACCGCGCGCCCCGGCGCCGCCGACTACGGCTACCTGTCCCTCTGCTGCCGGTACTACGCGGAAGGATGGGCCGGAGCACGCATCCGACCCGGCGCGTTCCACCCCCCGCCCAAGGTGCACTCGCGGCTCTTCCGCCTGTCGCTGCGCCCCGCCCCGCTCCTGCCGCCGGAGCTGGAGCCCGCCTTCCTGGCCCTGGCCGGCGCCGCGTTCCGCGCGCCGCGCAAGACTCTGCTCAACAACCTGCCCGCGCCCGAAGGGCGCACCGCCGCCCGACGGTGGCTGGCGGCGGCCGGCCTGGACGCCGCCGTCCGCCCCGGCGTCCTCAGCCTGGAGCAGTACCTGGAGCTGACCCGCCGCCTCGCAGTCGAAAAAGCGTTGGCGGCGATTCCCGCCCCCGATTACAATGGGGAGGATTCCCAAGTCCCATGACCCGGCGGATTGCGCCTGCACGGGAGGTATGTGCATGAAACCACGGGACCGGTTGACCCGAATCATTGAACGGCTGGCCCGGATCTACCCCGCGCCCCGCTGCGCCCTGAATCACCGCAATCCGTTGGAGCTGCTGGTGGCCACCATCCTCTCCGCCCAGTGCACCGATGAGCGGGTGAACCGGGTGACGCCGGAGCTGTTCCGCCGCTACCCGGATGCGGCGGCGCTCGCCACCGTCCCGCAGGCGGAGCTCGAGGCCGTGATCCGGCCCACCGGCTTTTTCCGCAACAAGGCGACCAGCATCCGCGGCTGCTGCCGGCAGCTGGTGGAGCGCCACGGCGGCCAAGTGCCCCGCACCATGGAGGCGCTCACGGCGCTTCCCGGCGTGGCCCGCAAGACCGCCAACGTGGTGCTGGGCAGCGCGTTCGGCATCGCCGCCGGCGTGGTCGTCGACACCCATGTCCGCCGCCTGGCCTTCCGCCTCGGCCTCACCAACCAGACCCAGCCGGAGAAGATCGAGCGCGACCTCATGGAGTTGGCATCCCCGGAGCACTGGATCAACCTTGCCCACTGGCTGATCCTCCACGGGCGGACCACATGCCGGGCGCGCCGGCCCGCATGCGCCGGGTGTCCCCTGGACGATCTCTGCCCGAAAGAAGGTGTCTGATGATGAAGCAGGATTTTCCGCTCTGGTTCTTCGTACTGCTCCTGGCCGCCGTCCTGTACCTGTTCGTGCGGGTGTTCGCGCCGTTCTTCATGATCTTTCTCTGGGCGACGATCCTGGTGATCACCTTCCACCCGCTGTACCGCCGGCTGCGGACGCTGCTTCGCGGGCGGGAGTCGCTGGCGGCCCTGCTGATGGTCTTCGGCCTGACCCTGCTCATCATCCTGCCGGTGATCCTGCTCATCGCCAATGTCGCCCAGCAGTCCGTCGACGCCTACGTGATGTACTCCGACGCGCTGGTCAAGCAGGAACAGAATCTCGAGCGGACCATCATGGCCCACCCGGTGCTCACGAAGGCCAAAGCCGTTCTGGGCCGGTTCGTCAACTTTGACCAGATCGACCTCGGCGTTCTGGTCATCAAAGGCCTCGAATCCGCCAGCGGCTTCATCGTGGGCCAGAGCACCAATTTCTTCTCCGGCCTCGCCGGTTTCATGTTCCGGTTCGTGCTCCTGCTGGTCGCGACCTATTACTTTTTCAAGGACGGGGAGAAGGTGGTCGGGGAACTGCGCAAGCTCTCGCCCATGGACAAGAACCGCGAGGAGAAGATCATTCGGAAATTCACCGACATCACCCGGGCCACCATGCTGGGAACCTTCTCCTCGGCGGCCATCCAGGGCGTCCTGGGCGGGCTGGCCTTCCTGCTGATCGGCATGCCGTCCCCGCTGCTGTGGGGCGTGGTGATGGCGTTCATGTCCCTGGTGCCGGTGCTGGGGGCCTTCACTGTCTGGATCCCCGCCGCGCTCTACTTGATCGCTGTCGGCAGCTTCGGTAAAGCGGTGTTCATTCTGCTCTACGGCCTGCTGACCGTGACGCTGGCCGACAACGTGCTCAAGCCCCTCATCATCCGCGGCGGTTCCAAAATCCACCCGGTGGTCATCTTCTTCAGCATTCTCGGCGGCCTGTCCTTCTTCGGATTCTCGGGCCTCATTCTCGGTCCGCTGGTGACCGGGTTGACGTTTGTCGTCCTGGAGATCTACCGCGAGGAGTTCCAGGAGCAGCTCCCCGGCACCATGAAATTGTCCCGCGCCGACTTGGAGGATGCACTCAAACGCGTTGAGGAGACCCGTCCCCTCCGGTGAGGACGGCTCCGCTTTCCTTTGTCAAACATTTGTAATATAATTTTTCTGCCTGTCTCCAGGTTGTAACAATTTTAGTTCGTCGAGGACGACCATGAAGATTTGCCCGCAATGCAGCAAGGGTTTCGGGGACGAATTCAATTTCTGTCCCGAGGACGGCACCCCCCTGGCCAAGGCGGTCCAGCAGCAGGACCCCCTCATCAACAAGACCCTGAACGGCAAATACGAGATTGCGGAGATGATCCGCGAGGACAGCCTCGGCCGCATCTTCAAGGCCAAGCAGATGCCGCTGGGCCGGACGGTCATCCTGGAGGTCTTCCAACCCGGACTGACCCGCGATGAAAAATTTCACTCGCTCCTCAGTGAAGCCGTCCGCAAGTACTCCAAACTGCAGCACGTCAACATCGGCACCATCTACGACATGGACGTGACCGAGGACCAGCGCTACTTCATCACCTCGGAGTTCGTCGATGGACGTCCGTTGGCCACGATCCTCAAGGCGGAAGCGCCGCTGGAGCAGGAACGGGCAATCAACATTTTCTACCAGATCGCCGACGCCCTCCACCAGGCCCATGAGAGCCTCATCGAGCACGGCTATCTCACGCCCCAGGACATCGTCGTCTACGCCAACCCGGACGGCAAAGAGTGTGTCCAGATCATGAATTTCGGCATCTCCAAACTGCTGCTCAACGAGAAGTTTCGGCGTTTCAACACCACCAGCGACAGCAGCTATCTGAGCATCGACGACATCGCCTACATCTCCGCCGAGCAGGCGACGGGCACCACCGTGGACGATCTCGACGACATCTACAGCTTCGGCGTCATCCTGTATCACGCCCTCTCCGGCGCCCTCCCCTTCCAGGCCGACACGGCCGAGGCCATGATCGAGGCCATCAGCAGCTTGGAACCGGTCCGGCTGCGCAATCTCACGCAGTGCCGGGCCCTGCATCCGCTCTGGGACAACCTGGTGGACAAGTGCATCCAGCGCAACAAGGCCGAGCGCTTCCAGTCCATCAAAGAGGTCAAGCAGCAGCTGCAGCGGATCGGCGACGCGCTCCGCCACGAGGCCGAACCCACCATCATGCGGATGAAATCCGATCTGCAGCAGGAGATCGGCCGACCGGCCACGCCGGAAGCGGTCGAGGAGCACCTGGAAACCACCGAAGTGGTCCCGCCGCCGCTGCTCACGGGAAAAAAGAAATCCCCGCCGCTGGCCCAAACGTTCATGATGGACCGCAAGCAGCTGGAGCAGGGCGGCCTCGATCTCGCCGCCCAGGCGGAACCCGAGGAGGTGACGCTGGAGCCCGGCGAGGTCGTTGTGACGCCGCCTGTCGAGGCGCCGAAGCCAACCCAGGTGGTGCCGACGTCTCTGCCCGATCCGGAAACGCTGCGTCCCACGATCCTGCCGGCGGCTCCGTCGTCCGGCGTGGACATCCAGCTCGAGGAGATCGGCATCGGCATGGAGGACACGCATCCGGGTGCACCGGAGGAATCGGCGGCTGCCGGCTGCGACCTGGCCCCGGATACCGACGAGGACTACACCGCCCGCACCGTGTTCATCGGCGCCCAGACCGGCGCCTCCGCCGAGGAGGATGCGGGCAAGACGCTCTTCATCGGCACACCCCCTCCCGCGCCGCCGGAGGAGGACGACGGCCGGACCGTCTTCATCGGTGATCTGGCCCACACTCCCGCGCGGCCGACCGACGACGACACGCTGGCGGGCGCCCGGATGGCTGCGCCCGCGGCCGAACCGCCGGCTGACGATCCGTTCGGCAAAACCGTCATGGTGGACACCGCCCCGCGCCCGCCCCAGGTGCCGCCGCCCGTCACCGCCCAGCCGCCCGCATACACACCGGCACCCACCGCCGCCTTCATCCCCCCGCCACCGCAACCGCCGGTGTTCCAACCGCCGACCCCGCAACCGCCGCCGCTACCGCCGCCGGCATACTCGCCGGCGCCTACCGCCGCCTACGCGCCGCCGCCACAGCCTTCACCGCCGCAGCCGCCGCCGCCCAAGAAACCGGCACCGCCCAGCACGCCCGAGGAATTGACCCGGGCCGAGGAGATCCACCTGCGCGACTACACTCCTGCGCCGAAGATCCCCGCCACTCAGCAGTACGGTACACCCATGGCCGAGGCCGAGCTCGCGCCGGCGGCCGCCAAGCCGTCCCGCACCGGCCTCAAGATCGCCGTGATCGGCGTGGCCGCGCTCCTGCTCCTGGCCGTCGTCGTCGGCGGCGTCCTGCTCGCTCTCCACTTCATGAAGGGGCGCTACGGCGGGTTCGAGGTCAAGTCGTTCCCCGAAAACGCCAAGGTGTACCTCGACGGCGACCTCCTGGGCAGCACACCCTGGACCCAGGAGAACATCGAGGTGGGCACCCACATGCTCAAGGTCGTCAAGGAGGGCTACAAGCCGGTGGAGCAGGAGATCGTGATCGAGGCGGACCGCGTGCTCAACCTCGACGTGTTCCGGCTCGAAAAGATCGGCGCGCCCACCGGACCGGACCAGCCCATCGGACCCACCGACGAGCAGCTGGCCATGCTGGAAGACTTCAAGTCGAAGGCCGACGTGGCGTTCGCCGACAAGCGCTTCGCCGAACCGCCGGAGGATTGCGCGCTGTACTACAGCCAGCGCATCCTAGAGCTCGATCCCGAGAACGCTTTCGCCCTCGAGATGAAGCAGAAGGTGGCCGACACCCTCAAGGACCGCGCCGCCAAGGCGGCGTCCTCCAAGAACTGGGTCCTGGCCGAAAAACTGTACAGCCAGCTGACCGAGCTCAGCCCCGATGATCCGGAGATCCGCCAGGCATACGACAAGGCCGCCACCGAGGTGAAGAACCTCCAGAAGACACGCACCGAGAGCATCAAGGACCTGACCGCCCGGGCCGAGCAGGCCATCGGCGCCGGCCGGCTGGTCACGCCGCCCGATGACAACGCCTACGAGTATTGCCTCCAGATCAAGCGCCTGGAGAAGAACAACAGGAAAGTCAACACAATGATTCAGCGCATCAAGAACCAGGCGCCCCTCCAGGCCGACGAGGCCATCCTGGCCGAGAACTACGACCGGGCCAAGTCAATTCTGGACGCTTATAAGCGCTATTTC
>JAAYUB010000041.1 GCA_012517875.1 Acidobacteriota bacterium
GCCACTCGAATCGCGGCTTCATACGCCGTTGCGGCGCGGCGGTAGGCGGCCATCGCCTCGGAGTAGCGCCCGGCGATCCGGTGCCCGGTGCCGGTTTCCCGCCAGATCCGTCCTTCCAGAACCTTCGCTTCATAGAGCCACGGCAGCCGGCGGAACGCCTTCTTGGCATTGTCCAACGCGTCCTGCAATCTGCCTTCGTAGAAGGCCAGAATCGCCTCCGGCCACTCGGGGCAATCGCGGTTCAGGCCGGCACCGGCCCGCAGGTAGCGACAGGCCGGCTTGCGCAGGGTGCGCACGATTTCATCCCGGCGGGCTTCCCGCTGCGTTTTGCCTTGAATCTTGTTGAGCGCCTGCTCCTCGCGGAAATAAATCTGTCCCAGGGTGCTCCCCAAAGCGAATGCGACTTCGGGTGTCCGGTAGTCCATGCTCCAGGCGCGCGCCAGGTGTTCCCGGGCTCGGTCGAAGTCGTGCAGCGCCAGGTAGCCGCGTCCCAACGCCGAGTGGCCGGGCCCAAGGGCCACACTGCCACGTTCGCGCATCTCCGCCTCGATGGATTGCATGATCCGTCGCACCATCGCCCGGGCCGGCCGGATATCGTGAAGGTCTAACGACTGGGCCCGCCACAGCACCCCTTCCACCTGCTCCACCCGCTGGCCGAACCGCTGGGCCAGTTCCGCCTGCTCGGCGGCGTCGCGGCGCGCCTGCCACCAAAGGGCGAGCAGCACGGTCGTCGCCACCAGGGCGGTTCCCGCCACGGCCACCACGGCCTTGTGCTTGCGCAACCGCTTGCCGATGCGTTCCACCAGACCCGGCGGGCGGGCCTGGATCGGTTCGCCGTTGAGAAACCGGTCCAGCTCGTCGGCGAGCGCCCGGGCCGAATCGTAGCGCCGGCGGGGATCCTTTTCCAGGCACTTCATGACCACGCACTCGAGGTCCACGGGCACGGCCGGCGCGTGCAGCCGCAGCGAGTCGGGTTCCTTGTTGATGGCCTGCAGGAGCGCCTCGATGGGCGTGGCCGCCTCGAACGGGGGACGCCCGGCCAGCAGGGCGTAGAGCGTGGCGCCGAGGCTGTAGACGTCCGCGCGGCGGTCCACCGTCCCCGCCTGGCCCAGGGCCTGCTCCGGCGACACGAAGGCCGGGGTCCCCAGGGAGGTTCCGCTCACCGTGAGCGCCTCGCCGCCCATCTCCCGGACCAGGCCGAAGTCCACCACGAATGGTATCAGCGTTCCGTCTTCGTTCGTCTCCACCATGATGTTGGCCGGCTTGATGTCCCGGTGGATGAGGCCCATCCGGTGGGCGGCATGCACCGCCTCGGCCGCCTGCCGGATGATCAGCACCTTCTGCTCCAGCGACATTCCCGCGGCGGTGGCGCTCAGGGTTTGGCCCTCGATGTACTGCATGGCGATGTAGGGCCGGCCGTGCACCTCGCCCACCTCGTACACTTTGCCCACGTGGGGATGGTCGATGCGGGCCTGGGCCCGCGCCTCGCGGAAGAAGCGCTGCACGCATTCGGGATCGTCACTGGATAGAAACTTGACCGCCACCCGCCGGTTCAGCCGGGTGTCCCAGGCCAGGTACACCCGGCCCATGCCGCCCACGCCGAGGAGGCGTTCGCAGCGGTACAGGGCCCAGCCCGGCGCGGGCCAGCCGGTTTCCTCAGCTGCGGCTTCCGGCGGTCCGTCGGCGCAAGCGCCGGGCGGCCGGGTCGGCGGAGCGGCGGGGCGATCCGGCGCCGGGGCTCCGGTCGGGCACGGCAAGGCGACGGTATCAGGACCCTGATTGGGATCCGCGGCGGGACCGACCATATGCCGATGGGGGGAGTCGGAAGTCACGGCTCTATTCTATCGGCCCGCTCCGCCGTCATCAAGGAGGAACTCGCCGGAGATCGTTGACTCGGACCAGTGAGGGGGGTATAGTGCACTTGGTTGTTTGAGACACAGGCGCCCGTCGGGCTGAAAAGGGAAGGCGGTGAAAAACCGCTGCGGTCCCGCCGCTGTGACCGGGGACGAACGCCGCGCGATCCACTGTCCCGCCGAAAGGGGGATGGGAAGGAGCGGCCGGTAGGATGATCCGGAAGCCAGAAGACCTGCCTGTGGCTCGTCATCGGATTCTTCGAGGTACAAGATACGGTGATCGACTTCACGTCCCGTCGTTCCAGTCATCCCGACATCCCCGTCCTTCGGAGAATCCTATTCACTTCGTGTTGAATAGGAGGATCCATGCGTTGTCTGGTTCTGACTGTCCTGATCGGATGGCTCGGTATCGCCGCGGCCCGTCCCGCCGCCGCTGACGCCGCCGAATCCCCGGTCCGCATCCGAACCGAAATCGTCGTCACCGCCACCCGCACCGAGGCGGAGCTGCGCACGGTGGGCAACTCGGTCACCGTGCTCACCCGCGCGGAGCTGCAGCGGCGCGGCTACGCCACAGTGGCCGACGCGCTGGCCGGCGTGGCCGGCGTCCAGCTCACCACCTCCGGGCCGGCGGGCAGCGTCACCACCGCATTTCTGCGCGGCGCCAACTCCGAACACACCTTGCTCCTGCTCGACGGCGTCCGTGCCAACGATCCCATGAGCCCCAGCCGGGGAGCCGACCTCGGCAACCTGACCCTCGACAACGTGGAGCGGATCGAGGTGATCCGCGGCCCCCAGAGCACCGTGCTCGGTTCCGACGCCATCGGCGGGGTGATCCACGTCATCACCCGCCACGGCGAAGGAAAGCCGGAGGTCTTCGCTGAGGCCGAGGGCGGCAGCTGCGGCGCCTGGCGGGCCCGGGCCGGCGTGGCCGGCACCGGCGGCGCCTGGCGCTACGCCGGCAGCGTTTCGCACAGCGCCAGTGACGGCTTCTCCGCCGCCGCGGCCCGCGACGGTAACACCGAAGCCGACGGCTGGCGCAACACCACCGCCACCGGCCGGCTGGAGTATGCATTCTCGCCGGCCGTTTCGGCGGCGGTCCACTTCCGCTTCCTCGACGGCCGGTGCGGTCTGGACAATTTCGGCGGCCCCTCCGGCGACGATCCCAATTTCAGCGGCGACGAGCGCCAGCTCCTGGCCGGCGGCGAACTGCGCCACACCCACGACTCGGGGCTCTGGCGGCAACGCCTCGCCTTCGCCTACACCGGCGCGGCTCGCGAGTACTTCAACTTCGCCGACGCCGCTCACCCCGGCGAATCGAGCGAGGCGCTGTACAAGGGCATCACCCATCAGCTCACCTGGCAGCACGAGCTGTTCCTCGTCGCGGGGCATGCCCTCACCGCCGGCTACGACTACCTGCGGGAGCAGGGCCACTCCTACTACCACTCCGAGAGCCTGTGGGGCCCGTACACGTCCGCCTTCCCCGGGCGGAGCGCCGACATGCACTCACTCTACCTCCAGGACCAGTTTCAGCTCGGCGACCGGTTCTTTCTCACCGGCGGCATCCGCCTGGACCACCACGACCGCTTCGGGGCCGATCTCAACTTCCGCCTCATGCCCGTGCTGGAGCTGGCGGAAACCGGCACCCGGTTTCATGGCAGCGTAGGCACCGGTTTCAAGGCGCCGTCGCTGTACCAGCTGTACGCGCCGCCCTCGGACTGGGGCAACACCGGCAACCCGGAACTGCAACCCGAGGAGAGCTGGAGCATCGACGGCGGCGTGGACCAGATGCTCTTCGGCCAGACGCTGTGGCTGAGCCTCACGGGCTTCTACAACCGCTACTCCGGCCTCATCGTGTTCGGCGACGGCTACAAAAACCTGGACGACGCCGCTACAGCCGGTTTGGAAGCCGAAGCCCAGTGGTCGCCGCATGAACGGTTCCGTCTGGGCGCGGCATACACCTACACCCGGAGCGAGGATCGCGCCACCGGCGACTCGCTGCTGCGGCGCGCGCCCCATTTGGTATCGGTCTCCGCGGCGGTGCGGCCGGTCGCGAAGCTGAACCTGGCCGTACAGTTCCTGCACAAGGGCGCCCGGCCGGACCTGGATTTTTCCTCATGGCCTTCCCGGCGGGTCCGGCTTGAGCCGTACACCCTCCTCAACCTGACGGCCACGTATCCCTTGGCCGACGGTCTGGAGCTCTTCGGGCGGGTGTTCAATCTGCTGAACCAGGACCTGGAGGAGATCGCCGGCTACGGCTGGTCGGAGCTGGCGGTGTACTGCGGGATCCGGCTCCGGCTGCGGTGAGCCTGTTTTTCCAAGAGCCGGATTCACCACAGAGTCACAAATGGCACAAAGGATTTTAATCGTTGATGGTGAATGGGTGAATCGGGAGACGGGAAACGAAAGGCGGGTCCCGAACCGCGAGATCCGCAGTCCGATGTCCGACGATCGGGAATGAGTTCCGAGTCTCGAGCCTCGAGCCTCGAGACCGGACACTCCGAGACGAGCCGCATTCAGGAGCCACGCCATGACGAACAGTCGAATTCTTCTTGGCTTCATTCTGACCATGGTGCTGACCGGCGCCGCCCGGCCTGCCGATTACCCCAAACCCCACCGCGACTCCGTGACGCCGAACGAGGCCCA
>JAAYUB010000042.1 GCA_012517875.1 Acidobacteriota bacterium
CCGCGTCGGGAGCCGCGGCCTGGGCGGCGCGGCGGCAGGCGAAGCCGCGGGCGTCGAAGCCGGCCACAGGCGCCGCCCCCGAGCGGCCCGCGTCCAGCGCGGCCCAGGTGGCGGCGCGATCGCCGCCCAGGGCGGAGACGAACCCGGCGCCGGTGATGACCACGCGTTCACTCATCCCATCGCCCCAGGCAGAGGCAGGCATTTTGGCCGCCGAAGCCGAACGAGTTGGACAGAACCACCCGGTGCGCCCGTAGGCGGGCGGTGTTGGGCACGTAGTCCAGGTTGCACTTGGGGTCGGGAAACTCGTAGTTGATGGTGGGCAGCAGCACGCCGCGTCGCATCCCCTCCAGCGACAGGATGCACTCGATGGCGCCGGCGGCGGCGATGGTGTGGCCCAGCATCGACTTGTTGGAGCTGACCGCGACGTTCCGGGCGTGTTCGCCCAGCACCGTCTGGATGGCGCGGGTTTCGGTGACGTCGTTCTGCACGGTCGAGGTGCCGTGGGCGTTGACGTACTCCACCGCTTCAGGCGTCAGGCCGGCGTCGGCCAAGGCCCCGCGCATGGCCAGCACGGCCCCTTCGCCGGCCGGATGGGTGTCGGTGATCCGGTAGGCATCGGCCGAATCGCCATAGCCCAGCACTTCGCCGAGGATCGCCGCGCCTCGGGCGCGGGCGTGGTCCAGCTCCTCGAGCACGACGACGCCGGCGCCTTCCGACATCACGAACCCGCACCGCTTCCGGTCAAAGGGCCGCGAGGCGCGCTCCGGCGCGGTGAAGCGCTCGGCCAGGGCCTTGAGCAGGGTGAAGCCGAGAATGCCAACGAAGTCGAGTGCGGACTCGGCGCCGCCCGCGAGCATCGCGTCGCAGCGCCCCTCGCGGATAAGGCGTGTCCCCTCGCCGATAGCTTGGGCCCCGGCGGCGCAGGCCGACACCAGGGCCAGGTTCGGTCCGCCGGCGCCGTACCGCGCCGCCAATGTTACCGGGGCCAGGTCGGATTTGCGCCGGTAGAACTGCATGAAGTCGTAACCGCCGCTGCGGGCGATGGCCGCGGTGTCCCAGTGCCCCTGCCCGTCGGTGAAGCGGTGCAGGAACAGGGCGGCGTCCACGGACGGGTTCTCGCCGTGGGCGCCCACGGCGATCCCGAGCCGTGTCCGGTCCGGCAGGGTATCCAGGCGGGCCTGGGTCACGGCCTCGCCGGCCGCGGCCAGGAGGAAGCGGGTGCAGAGGGCGAGCTGCGGCCGGTGACGGCGGGCGTAACCGTCGCTTTGGTCGTCGAGCCATGAATCGGGGATCTGGCCGCCGATGGCGCACGGCAGGCCGCGGGTGTCGAACCGGGTCAGGTAGCCGATGCCCGACTCGCCCGCGGCGGCGCGGGCGAACGTTTCGGCGGTGGTGCGACCCAGCGGTGTGATCATGCCGCAGCCGGTCACGACCACCCGGCGCCGCGGCGGCTGGGGGTTGGCGGCTGCGGGCGGATGGGTCATACGCCCCCTAGGCGGAGAACAGATTGCGTTCGGCCTGAATCTCGGTGAGCCACTGCCGGATGAGCTCGTCGCCGTTGGTGTACGCGGCCGGCGCCCCGCAGGCGCCGCACACGATGCGGCGACCCTCGCCGTTCTTCCAGGCGGAGGCGCCGCAGGCGCACCGCTCCGGCAGGGTGTTCAGGATGCCCATCACCGCGTCGGACATGGAGTCCACCGTGATGAGTCCCGATACTTGGTCCATGTCCAGGCCGCTGGACAAGTCGGGCAGACGGGCCGGGTCATAGCGGCTCTTCAGGAGCTCGATGGCCTGGGACGTGAGCCGTCCGTCCGCGTCGATGGCGCTCCCTTCGCCGAACAAGTCCTCGGCGTGCTCCAGAAAGAAGTGTCGGGCCATCTTGATGCCGAAAGTCTGCTCGAGCCGGTAGTCGATATCCAGAAAGTCGAGGGATTCGAGACCGAGGTCCCGCACGAACGAATGGTCCGGCCGGATGGTGGCGGCGTCGATGCGCAAGGTTTCGGCGGCGGCCTGTTTCACCGCCTCCACCACATCCGTTCGACTGATCAACTGTTGCATGGGTCTATCTGCTCCTTGAATGTTCGTTGGCGACCTGCCATTGTACCACTTCATGCCCCTCCGTGACAGAGTCGGCGTCGCCGGGTTCAGAACCGCAGCCGGTTGGCCAGGCCCCGGTCCACCACCAGCGTCTGGCCGCGCACGCCCCGCGCCTCCGGCGCGCAGAGGAACAGCACGGCGTCGGCGATTTCTTCCGGAGCGACGCACAGCTCCTCGGGTAGGCGGTCCAGGCCGTCCCACACCTGACGCAGCACCTTGAAGGCGTCGGTTCGGACGATCCCGCCGCAGACCGCGTTGGCGTTGATGCCTCGCGGCCGGAGGCTTTCGGCCCAGTGCCGCACCGCCGTTTCCATGGCCGCTTTCATGGCCCCGAGCGGGTACTCGGGCGCGTAGAACCGGCTCCCCAGGCTGGAGACAAACACCACCCGGCCGCCTGACGCTTCGAGCAGCGGCAGCGCCTCGCGCAGGCAGCGGACCTGGCCGACGAAATTGGTCTCCACCAGGTCGCGCAGTTCCCGGTCCAGCAGGCGCTCCATGGGTTTGAACGGAGCGCGGGCGGCGTTGAGGATCAGGTGGTCCAGCCGGCCGAAGCGCTCGCGCACCGCCGCCATCAGGGTGCGGACGGCCTCCCGGTCGGCGATGTCGGCGGGGACCACCAGCGCCTGCCGGCCCAGCGCCTGGATATCGGCGGCCAACTCGCCGGCCATGGCTTCCGAGGAGCCGCCCACCGCCCGGTGATTAATCACCACGTCGGCGCCGGCCCGGGCAAACGCCCGGGCGATGGCGGCACCGATGCCGCGCGAACTGCCGGTGACGAGGGCGACGGTGTTGTTGAAGTTCATGTCGTTATCACTTGATAGGACCACTGTTGCCGCGCAATTGGGCATTCTAGCGGTGAAGGCATGGGCCGGTCAAGGCTGATGTTGTCGGTTTGGACCTGGTTGCTGAATGATCGGCTTGTTCGGTTCGCCCTGTTCGTCCCAACGGCTGCGACCGTCGTCGTCCCGCTGGTTTATGGCCTGTTGATGAGGGATCGCCCTGTGTTAACATGCAGACAGTGAATGTTGATTCTGGAGGAGGTCTCCGATGTCCCGTATCCGGTCGTTGTTGGTCCTGATTGTTTTTGCTCTTTGTGTGTCCGGTGCCCATGCCCAGGAGACGGATGTGAAAGGCAGCGCGGACCATCCGGTCCTGACCCGCATGCAAAATATGTACATCACGGTGTATAAGACGTCGGAGTTCGACCAGTTCGCCTTCAAAACCGGTCCGAAAGCCACCACGGCCGTGGAGGGGAAGCGCTTCGAAATCCGGTATGTGACCAAGACCGGTAGCGTACCCCCGACGCCGGTGGCAATCATCCGCAACCACCAGCAGGCCATCGCCCGGATCGGCGGGACCACGGTGTACGAAGACCAGCGCTACACCACCCTGAAGCTGGCCAAGGACGGCAAGGAGATCTGGGTGCAGGTGGACACGGCCTGGGGCAAGGGGTATTTTCTGACCATCGTCGAGAAGCAGGCCATGGTCCAGGAGGTGGTCGCCAGCGCCGAGCTGTTCAAGGCGGGCCTCAACACCACCGGCCACGTGGAGGTCCCGGGCATCTTCTTCGATACCGGCAAGTCCGTGCTCAAACCCGAATCGGACGCCGCCGTGGGGGAGATCGCCAAGCTGCTCCAGGCCGATCCGGCGCTGAAAGTCTATGTGGTCGGGCATACCGACAGCGTCGCGGCGCTGGACCTGAACATGAAGCTGTCCCAGGCGCGCGCCGAGGCGGTGGTCCAGACGCTGGTGACCAAACACGGCATCGCCGCCGCCCGCCTGGTCGGCCGGGGTGTCGGCCCGCTGTGTCCGGTGGCCAGCAACGATACCGAAGAGGGCCGTGCCAAGAACCGCCGCGTGGAACTCGTGAAGCAGTGAGGGGTGCGTTCCCGTAACGCGGCCATCGGACATCGGAATTCGGAGATCGGACTTCGGATTTTGTGCTCGTAATTCGTAATCGTCATCGTAATCGCACTCGTAATCGTGATCGAGGCTCGAGTCTGTAGATTCGTTCACATCGAGCGGAAATTGGTCATCGGTTATCGGAAATCGGACCTGGAATCTGGGTTCTGGGTCCTGGATCACAGAACACGGATCCTAGTATCCATTCACCCTGTAATGGAAGTCGCCATTCCACTTCAAGGAGTGCCATCATGACCCATCGCTTCGATCGCCGGTCGCTGCTCCGGCGCGGACTCGGCTGGGGCGCCGGCGCCCTGCTGGCCGGCCGCTTCAGCCAGGCGGCCCATGCCGTGGCCGCCGGCGCTGTCGAGCGGCTCACCCATTCTGCCCGGCCCGACCTGGCCGTGGTCACGGGCGACGATTACGCCGCCGCCGCCGTCGAGGCAGTGCGGCTGCTGGGCGGCATGGCGCAGTTCGTCCCCAAGGGCGCGCGGGTAGCCATCCTGCCCAACGCCCAGCGGAACAACCCGGGGGTGTACACCAGCCCGGCCGTCGTCCGGGCGGTGGTCCGGATGTGCCGGGCGGCGGGCGCCCGCGAGGTGAACTGCCTCACCTGGCTTCCCGAGAAGAACTGGCTCGACACGGGCCTGGCTGCGGCTGTCCGCGAGGAGGGGGCAAAGCTGGTGCTGGTGGACATGAAGGATCCGGCCCGGTTCCGCCCGGTGCCGGTGCCGCGGGGCGAGGCGCTGAAGGAGGCGGCGATCATGGACGCCTTCTTCGACCATGACGTCCTCATCAACCTGCCCATCACCAAGGACCATGCCGGCAACAAATTCACCGGCACGCTGAAGAATCTCATGGGACTGAACTCGCCGTCGAACAACCGCACCTTCCACCGCGCCGACTGGCAGACGAACCCGGACTCCATCGCGCACCTGGAGCAATGCATCGCCGATCTGAACACCGTGATCACGCCCGCCCTCTGCCTCGTGGACGCCACCGAGTTCATTATCACCAACGGCCCGTTCGGCCCCGGCGAGCTGCTCAAGCGGCGGCAGGTCGTCGCCGGCACGGACCGTGTGGCCATCGACAGCTACTGCTGCACCCTCTGGGGCCTGAAACCCGGCGACATTGTCGCCATCCAGCGCGCCGCCGCCCACGGACTGGGCGAGAAGGACCCCGGCCGGGTCCGGCGCATGGAGAAGTCCCTCTGATGGGCCGCCCCGCTTCCGGCGCGGCCGTTGCCTGGACGACGGCCCTTCTGCTGGCCGCGGCGGCCTGCTCCG
>JAAYUB010000043.1 GCA_012517875.1 Acidobacteriota bacterium
CCCGATCCTCCGGGCCGCGGCTACTTTTTCGGTTTCGCTTTGGGCGGCTTCCCCTTGGCCGCCGGCGGAGGCGGCGGGGGCGGCGCGGCACGGTGCCAGTAGGCCTTTGAGTGCCAGTATTTCTCCCGCTCCCACTGCTTCCAGTAGCGGTTCACGTCCACCCACCGGACCCGCACATGCCCCGGCGGCAGCGCCCGCCAGCCGGTCGGCAACTTGACGATGACCGACGGCACGTCGACCACCGCCACCCGGACCCACGGCCCGTTGAAGCTCACCGCCCGGAACCAGACGTCCCGGTACGGCCGCCACCAATGCCCCCGGTAGAAGAAGAAGTCATCGTCACGGTCGGGGATGAAATAGATGTACGTCTCGGGGATTACCACGAGCTGAGGATCCCGGTCAAAATGCACCACCGGCAGGACGATGTTGATATCCACGTCTGCCGCGCCGACCGGGATCGTGAGGATCAGTCCCAAGAAGATCGTTCTCAAGATTGTGTTCATCGGAACGCCTCCATTGGAATGCCGGCATGATATCCCCGCAGACCGGCGGCTGTCAAACCCGCCGGCGAAAATTGCGGCGGCTCAGTCGCAGCGAGCCGTGTCGCAGGGGTCCGGCGCGACGGGGCGATCCCGCCCGGCCAGCCATCCCTCCCAGACCCGCAGCCCCGCCACACCCGCCACCACCAGCGCACCGCCCGCCGCCTGCGGCAGGGTGAGGCGCTCACCGAGCAGTGCGTAGGCGATGACCGCAGTGAAGGGCGGTTCCAGCGTGGCGATGAGGTTCACGATCCCCGACGGCAGGTGGGTCAGACTCACGTTGTACAGCCCGAAGCCGGCCACGGTGGGCCCGACGGCCAGCAGCACCAGCACCCCCCAGCCGGCCCAGGCGTCGCCCAGCGCAGCAGCTCGACGGGCCGGGCTGCTCCGCCCGCTGCCGCCGCCCCGGGGGTCAGATTGAGCACCAGAAGAAACAGGGTGGCGAAGCCGAAAATGTAGAGCAGCGCGGTCCAAGGATCCAGACCCCGCCGCGACGACGATCGACCCATCAGGCTGTGGGCCGCATAGCCCAGGCCCGACAGGAGACCGAGGAGGATTCCGCCCGGTTGCGTCCGCCAGACGGCGGGGTCCGCCGCGTCCGACACCAGGGCGCAGCCGGCGAACGCGGAGCCCACCGCCAGCAGCCGGGCCCAGTCGAGGCGCTCCCCCAGCAACCGCCAGCCCAGCAGCACCGTGAACGCCGCCGATGAGTACACCAGCACCGTGGCCACCGCCGCGCCGTTGGCGGCTACCGAGAGGGTCCAGAACGCGTTGAACGCCGCCAGCACCAGGCCCCAGCCGGCGAGAAAGGCAATGTCGCCGCGGCCCACGCGGAGCCGGCGCGGGGCGACCAGGGCCAGCGCCGGGGCGAGCACGGCCACCACGAAGAGGTCCCGCCAGACTGCGAGCGCCAGCGGCGCCAGCGTGTAGTTCAGGGTCAGATAGCGGATGAAGATTGCCGTGGTGGACAGAATGGCCGCGCTGGCGATCGCCAGGGGAAAGCCGCGGGCCAGATTGGATCGCTCCGAAATCATGGGGTGTCTTCGCCCGACACTGTACACTCGTTCCCGGCGGATCATACGTGGAATGAGATCCGCCGTACAGATCCAATTCTCGGGTGTTCCGACCCATCCAGTCAGGTTTTCTGGCTGTAGTGGCGCTTGAGCCAGTCGCACAGGCCGTCCAGCCCGGGAAAGAGCACACGCTCGGTGACGTTGCTCTGGTCCAGCTTGTCGCGGATTTCCCACTTGAGCGCCGCCGGAATGATGAGGCGGCGGAACAGCTCCGGATGATGGTTCAGCCAGTCATCGATGGGGCGTGACGGGTTGGGCATCACCGAGAAGAGGGCGAACTGGTTGACGATGCGCTCGTCGATGGACGGCGGCTCCAGGAAAAGCAGGAACTCGCCGCCTGCGGCCAGCGCGTCGAAGTCCTCCAATGACTGGATCAGATGCTGGAACGAGCTCCCCTCATCCGCCTTGCTGTGGCCTTCAGCGTCGGCGGCCTTGGTGAGCTGGGATAGCAGCTCCACGGTGAACACGTCGGCGCCCTCCGCCCGAAGGGGCTCGCCCAGGGGCTGAGGCAGATGCGCGTGCACCTGATGCAGGTTCACCATCCAGACCACACCGTCGATGTCGAACCGCTCGATGTTGGCGGTGGCGAAGTGGAGCGCGGCCGCCGGCGAGTAGGTCCAGTCCAGGAGCCGGGTGGGGAGACCGTGGTGCTGGGCCACCGCCAGCAGGTGCCAGAACGAGGTGAAGTCGCCGAACAGCCCCTGGGCGTATTTGCGGAAGTTGCGCAGCAAGTGGCGCTCCATCTGCGCATATGGACCGCGAAGCCGGATCAACGACGATTCCAGAGCGTAGCCGGCGTCGGACAGTCCGCGGAAGACGTACGGCGAGCGGAACCGTCGGATGGCGGGATCCCACGACGCGTAGAACAGCTCGTCCTGGACCTGCGCCCAGGATGTGACCCGGATGTCGTTGCTCATGGCGCGGCTCCTGTTTCCGCCGGGATCGCGAAGGCCCGACCGTCGAGAGCGGTCAATCGGGGACGAACTCATCATCATTAAATCACATCTCGGTTGCAGAATGAAGGAGAGTGAGGAGTGAACACTAAACGGTGAACAGTGATATTCTTCGTGCTCGTAATCGTCATCTTCATCGTAATCGTGATCGTGATCGTAATCGTAATCGAACCGTTTTAAGGTTTGAAAGCTTGAAGGTATGAAGGTTCGCAGGTTCGCAAGTTCCAGGTTCGCAGGTTCGCAAGTTCCAGGTTCGCAGGTTCGCAGGTTCGCAAGTTCACGGAACCTTGTCGCCTTCCAGCCGAACCACTTTCACATGCTGGCCGTTGAGCTCGGCCACAATCTTCGGCGAACAGGTGTCGCTGAATTTGCCAAAGCACGATTCCAGATTGATCTCTCGAAGCCAGTAGATCACCTCGTTCAGTGAGATGAACGATACAGCGCGGTGCGGAGCGCCGCCGTCACGGCCGCCGGATCCGGCGCGCCGGCGGGGAGCGCCCGGCCGGGCACGCAAGCGGCGCGGGCCCATCCGAACAGCGCCGGCCCGTCCACCGCGTCGGTCGGACCGGCGTCGGTGGCCGTGCGGAACGCCTCGAGCAGCCAGGCGGTGCGGGGAAAGAGATGGAAATGGAGCCGGCGGTCCACCTCGCAGAACGAGAGGACGTACACACGGTCGGCCCCTGTCGCGACCTCGATGGCGGCGGCCGCCCGCGCCAGCATCTCGCCCAGGGCCCTAGCCGTCTCCGACGCGAGTCCGGCGAGGCGGGTGGCCCCGCCCGTCACCCGCAGGATCAGGTAGCCCGGCACGGTGCAGAAATCGGCCGCCTCCAGGTTGAAGCGGTCGTCCGCGGACACGCACTGCAAGTTCACACCATCTGACGCCATCCCACGCCTCCATCGAGTTGAATCGGATAAAGCCACAACTTGGTCGGATGCCGCCTGCGCCCGACCGGCGCTCACCTGAAGCTCGAGGCCTTCGGCGAACCGCAGGCGGGGGTTCGATTCCCGTCACAGCCCCGCCAGGAATGCCCGGATCACGGACCAGAAGCCGGCCGGATTGTCGACGTACATGGCGTGGCCGGCCCGGGGGACGAACGCCACCGGCCCCAAGCGCCGGGCGAGGGCCTCCGAGGTGAACCGGCCGCGGTTCCGCGCGCCGAAGACGAACAGCCGGGGCGTGTCCACCGCCTCCACCAGCGGCACTGTCACCTCGGCCCGCGACATGGCTACCAGGCTGACGCTGCAGCCGTGGAGCGTGTCAGGTCCGGCGCGCCGGAGCGTGCGCAGATACCCGGCCATCCCGCGCTGGGCCGCCAGCTCCGCCAGCAGCGCATCCCAGCCGCAGACCGAAAAGTCCTCCCGGCTTTGGGCGGCGACGCGCGCCGACAGGAAGGCGTCGTTTGCGTCGAGGTTCCCCTCGGCCAGGACCAACCCGGCCACCCGGGCGGCGCCCGAGTTGCGCAGTTGCTGGGCCAGCGCCAGGGCCACCGCGCCCCCCATGGAGTGACCGACGAGGACGATCTCCCGGATGCCTTCGGCGTCCAGCAGTTCGGCCAGTGCGGCGGCCAATCCCGTCATGGTCAGTCCGGCCATGTCAGCCGGCCGGTCCGACTCGCCGTGGCCGGGCAGGTCGGGGACCACCCAGCCGGCGAAATCCGTCCGGCGGCGGG
>JAAYUB010000044.1 GCA_012517875.1 Acidobacteriota bacterium
AACCCGACGGTTGAGTTCCGGACGTTATTGTCTCACATCAGGGGACCGGCTGCACGGCATCGCCGTCGGCCAGGCGGGCGGCGATGCCGCCGGTGAGCCGGGCCATGGCGCCCAGGATCTCCGGGTTGATCCGGTAGATGGTGTCGCCCGGCTCGTGGTATGCCAGGTGCGGCCCGGTGGACGACAGGCTGACGCACGGGATCCCCAGCTGGAAGAACGGGGCGAAGTCGCTGGAGCGCACGCCCACGCGCGTGATGGCCCGCTTGTTGCGAATCAGCCCGACCTCGGCGTCGGCCGCCTCGACCACCGGGAGCAGCGCCGCGCTGTAGCCGCACCAGGCGCCGTCGCCGGCGCCGGCCATGTCGATGTTGATCATGGCGGCGGCCTGCCGCATCCCGTAGGGGAGGCCGGCGGCGAAGGTGTGGGAGCCCTGCAGTCCCGTTTCCTCGGCGCCGAACAGGACGAAGATCACGGTGCGCCGGGGCTTGTTCGGCCACAGGCTCATGGTCCGCGCCAGCTCCATGACCACCGCGGAGCCGCTGGCATTGTCGTTGGCGCCCGGGTAGATGAAGCCGAGGTGCGGGCCGCATCCGTCGAAGTGGGCGCCGACGATGACGCATTCGTCGCGCAGCGCCGGATCGGCGCCGGGGATGAAGGCGGCGATGTTGTAGCCCTGGCTGTCGGGCACGTGGCGGGAGACCACCCGCAGGCGGAGCCGGCCCGGCAGGTCGAACGACAGGGGCCGGCGATAGCGCCGCAGGTCGTCGCGGAGGTCCTTGGCGGTGGTGGAGCGGGCGGCCAGGATCTTGTCGGCCACGGCGTAGCTGATCTCCGCCGGGGTGAAGCCGGCGAGCCAGTCGCCATTGGTGTTCATCTGGGGCTGTTCATAGATGTAAACCAGGCCGAGGGCGCCCCGCTCCCGCGCCGTGCGCAGGCGGGTGCGGTGCTGGTCGTGGTCGGTGAAGCGGTCGTCGGCGGGATCCGGCGTGCCCCGGAAGCAGAGGACGAACTTCCCCTTCGGGTCGATCCCGGCGTAGTCGTCGTAGCCCAGCTCCGGCGCGGCGATGCCCCAGCCGGCGAAGACCATGCCGGCGGTGTGGTCGCCGCTGTCGCTGAACGACAGGGGCAGGTAGTCCTTGTTGGGCTCCAGCCGGACCTCGCGCTCCGGCGCCTCCGGCGTCGCGCCGGGCAGGTACAGGACCGCTTCGGCCGCTTCGAGCACCGTGTGCGGGGCCGGGAAGGGCTGGAGGTAGCCGCCGGGGAACGCCGGCTCCAGGCCCCAGAGGCGGAACTGGTCGGCGGCCCAGCGGGCGGCGGCGGTGTAGCCGGGATGGCCCGTGAGCCGGCCGGCATACTCCGGGCCGGCCAGGATCTTGCAGATGGAATAGGCGCTGATGGGGTTGGGCGCGACGATCAGGCGGCCGGGGGCGCCCGGTTCGTCGTCGTCGGCCGGTGTCAGACCGGCCAAGGCGATCAACAACACGGCGATCAGGCAGCAACGCATGACGTTCTCCATGGGGATGAAATGGTCCATATGGCCCAACAGAATATTCTACGGAATGGGACGGAGAAAGGATATGTGAAATGTGCCCGTAGATGCTGTTATCGCCGAGACTCCTGCCGCTGGTTTCGCGGGGCCCGGGCCATCAGGGTGTGGCGGCCTGGCGGGCCAGCCAGCCGAAGCCGCGGGTGGCGGCGTCGCGCCGCAGGGTTTCCAGCCCGGCGCGGCCGACGTCACGGCGGCCGGCGGCCAGCTCGGCCCGGGCGAGCCACAGCCGGACCTCCAGCTCCAACTCCATCAGTCCGAGTCGCCGGCATTCGGCCAGGACGCGCTGCAGCCGCTCCGTCGCCCTGGCGGCCGGTCCCGCTACGATCAGGGCGCGCGCCTCCATGAGGTCCAGCCGCAGCTTTAAGACCGCATACTGGATCTGTGCCGCGATCGTCCGGGCGGCGGCCAGTTCCCTGACCGCCGAGTCGGCCTGGCCGTGTTCCAGGGCGACAGCGGCTAGCATCAAGCGCGCGCTCAGCGCGCCGTCGGCGACGTCCGACTGCTGGAACGCGGCCAGCGCCTGTTCCGCCAGCGCCCGGGCTTCGGCGGCGCGCCCTTCGCGGAGCGCCACCCCGGCCAGCGCCAGGTGGCTGAGGGGCAGTTCGGCGGCCTCGTTGATCTCGGTGCGGATCGCCAGCGCCTGCTCGTGCAGCCGGCGGGCCGCCGCCAGGTCGCCGGCGGCCGCCTCAAGCTCCCCTTGACCGAACAGCGCCCAAGCCTCCAGGCTCCGGACGCCGTTGGTCCGCGCCAGCTCCAACGACTGCCGGTACAGGCGCCGCGCCTCCGGCAGATTGCCCCGCAAGCGCTCCACCTCGCCCAGATTAGCCAACGCCATCATCTGGCCTGGCTTGTCGCCGATTTCTTTCCGGATCGCCAGCGATTCCCGGTACAACGCGCCGGCTTCCTCGAGACGCCCGAGATCGAACAGGATGGTGGCCAGATTGTTCTGGATCAGCGCCACGCCGCTGCGGTTGCCGGTGGCCGCGAAGGCCTGGCGGGCCTGTTCGAACATGAGCCGCGCCCGCTCGTAGTCGCCCTGGATGTAGTAGATGTTGGCGATGTTGTTGCGGATCGTGGCCATCCCCTCGGTTTCACCCAATTCCTCCAGGATGGCCAGCGCTTCTCGCTGCAGCTTGAGCGCGCCGGTGAGATCCCCGCTCACCTTGTAGATCACGGCCAAGTTGCCGAGCGCGGAAGCCTCACCCATCCGGGAGCCGATGGCCCGGCTGAGGCGCAGGGACTCGGTCAAGTCGCGCTTGGCCGCGGCATGATCCCCCTGGTCGTAGCGGATGTTGGCCAGGGCTCGCAGCGCCTGGGCCTGGCCGCCCCGGTCACCAAGGGCGGCGAAGATATCCTGGGCCGCAGTCGCCGCGGCTTGTGCCGGCTTCAGTTCGCCCATCTCCCGGTAGGCGCCGGACTGAAGGAGCAGCGCCCGCGCCGTGAGCGACCGCGTTTCGGCCGTCCGGCCTTTGTCCGCGGCCCGGCCGGCCGCTGCCGCCTGCCGCCGGTAGTCCGACTGACTGCCCGCCGCGGACGCCTCGGCCAGATCCACGCGCGGGTCGTCTCCAGCGGGAGCGGGCAGCTTCCGCAACTGCGCCACCGTGGCCAGGGCATCGGCTCCCTGGCCGACGGCGACTTGGGCGGAGGCCAGCCGGAGCCCGTATTCGAGGTTGTCGGGATAGAAGATCCAGAGGCTCCGGTAGATCTCCACCGCCTGGGCCCACTGGCGTTGCGCCTCGTGGTAGCGGGCCTCGATGCGGAGGCGCGTCTCGCGGTCCAGCGTACGGCTCAGGGCAAACGCCTTGGCTGACGCGGCGCGTGCCTCGGCATCGTGACCCAGGGCGGTCCAACTAGCGGCCAAAGCCTCCCATGCCGGCGGGTAGGCCGGGTCGAGCCGGGTGGCTTCCAGAAGGCGGTCCCGGGCTGTCTGGGCGTCGAAAACCTGTAGCCGGGCCAGCCCTTCGGCGTAGAGCCGGAGCACCTTGGCGTCCGCCGGGCGTACGGCTGGCGCTGCCTTGGCACCGGTGGTCGCGGCGCCGCCGAGCTCGGCACGCAGGCGGCCGCCCAGCCGGGCGACCAGATCGAAGACCTCCGCTTCCTGGCCGGTTTCGCCCAACGTGGCCAGCGTTTCACCCGACACCGTATCCTGCACGCGGACATCGAGGCGGATCCGGTCGCCGCCCCGCTCGCCCAGCGCCAGGTAGGAGCCCAGCACCACCACGTCGGTGCCGAGGTTGCGCCGGATGCGCTGCAGCGTGTCGGGCGCCAGCGTGTCGGCCTCCGGCAACGCCAGCTCGAGGCGCATCCGGGCGATGTTCTCCCCTGGAATCAGGCGGAGTTGGCTGGCAGGTCCCAGTTCGGTGCGGATCATCTCGGCTAGCGCAGTGGCCAGCCAGTCGGCGTCGGGCCGGCCGGAGAGATTTTTGAACCCCAGCACGGCCACGGCGCGGCGCATGGCCACGGCTGATTGGCCGGACGACTGGACCGGCGATGCCGGGGTGAGCACGCCGCTCCGCCACAACACGATGCCGGTGACAGCCAGGGCCAGCGCCGGCACGACCACGACGAGCCAGCGGCGCACCGGACGACGCGGCGCCAGGCGGATGGTTCGCGGGCCGCCGTCCGCCGTTTCGCCGCGCAGGGCGGCGGCGACTGACCGGGCGTCGGGAAAACGCGCCGCGGGCTCCCGCTGCAGGCACCGGAGAATTGCCGCTTCCCATTTCGGGTCCAGGCCGGGGAGGTGGGCCAATGGCGGGACCGGCGCCTCCCGCAGCCGCTTGAGCGCCGTGGCCAGCGGCGTGTCGGCCACGAACGGCCAGGTGCCGGTCACGGTGCGGTAGAGCACCACACCCAGCGCATAGATGTCGGCGGCGGCGGTGACCGGGCCACCCTCCACCTGTTCCGGGGCCATGAACGTGGGCGTGCCGGAGATCTGGCCCGTCACCGTGAGCGCGTCCAGCGGCGAGTCGCTGTCGACGCTGGAACGGGCCATGCCGAAGTCGGTGATCACCGCCCGTTCACCTGCGGCGCCCTCGCGGGCGGGGATGAGCATGACGTTGCCGGTCTTGAAGTCCCGGTGCACGATGCCGGCCTGGTGGGCGGCATCGAGGGCGGCGCAGATCTGCTCCACCAGGGGCAGCGCCGCCGCCGGCTCCAGCCGGCCCACCCGGTTCAGGCGCTCGGCCAGCGTCTCGCCGGGAATCAGCTCCATGGTCAGGAAGAAAACACCCGGCTCCTCCCCGCCTGTTTCCTTTCCGCCCGCCTCCGGCAGCCAGTGGTGGATGCCCAGGTCGAAGATGCGGCAGACATTGGGATGGGTGACCTTGCGGGCCAGATGGATTTCCCGCTTGAAGCGGTTGACGGCGTTTTCGTCGCCGGCGATCTCGGGGCGGATGGTCTTGAGGGCGACCCGCTCGTGCAACTCGGTGTCCTCGACCTCGTACACCTCGCCCATCCCGCCGCGGCCGATGAAGCGGAGCACCCGGTAGCGCTCGGCCACAAGCTCGCCCGGACCGAACAAGCTCATCCGGAATGCGCGACCGACGCCGGATGGGTGCGTATCGGCAACTGTGCCGGGGGTGCGCAACGTCGCGTCGCTGCCGGACGGGCCCGGTGGCCAGCCGGGCCCGTCGAGACCGCCGGGCCAATCCGCCAGCAGGCGGCCCGCGGGTTCCCACAGCGCATCGGGAGACAACCGCGCCGGCGTGTCGGGACGGACGCGACCCTCGCGGACCGCGGCCCGCGCACCCTCGGCGTCCAGGGGGCCGACGACGTCATTGCCGATCTGGAAATAGTACCTGGCCATCAGTCCGGCTGCCTCCTAAAACCCGTTCATGATCGTGTGCCCCCTGGATGTCGCGTCAGAAGCCGGGCGGCCGCCGGCCCTCGAACCGCCCGCCGGCCTGGAATGCTGCGGCGGCGGCCAGCACGGTGCTCTCGTCGAACAGCCGGCCGATAAAAGTGATGCTGGTGGGCGCGCCCTTGGCGTCCAGTCCGTCGGGCACCACCACGCAGGGGTGGCCGGTCAGGTTGGTCCGGAGCAGCGTGTCGCCTTCAAAGGCCGGTGCCACCAGGACGTCCACGCGTTCAAACAGGGCGTTGGTATCCGCGATGAGCCGCGTCCGCAGCCGGTTGGCCTGGATGTACTCCACCGCCGGGATGAACCGGGCCGAGCGGAAGACGTTGGGCCAGGCGTCGCGGGTCTGGCGCGCCATGCGGTCCAGGCCGCCGGAGCGGGTGAGCTCGTCGAAGGCCGCCGCCGCCTCGGCGCTCAGGATGAAGGCGAGCGCATCGACGGGACCCGGCGGCAACTCTACCGGTTCGAGACGCGCGCCGAGCCGCCGCAGCGTCGCCAGCGAAGCGGCGTTGTTGGCGCGGGCCGGGTAGTCACCCTCGAACAGGGGTTTCAGGTAGCCGAAGCGCAGCCGGTCCAGCGGCCGGCGGGCGGGGATCCGGTAGGGGGCATCCGTCACGGTGGGGTCCAGCCCGTCGGGGCCGCGGATGGCATCGAGAATCACCGCGCAGTCGTCGGCCGAACGGGCGATGGGGCCGATTTTGTCCATGGACCAGCTCAGGGCCATGGCGCCCGCCCGCGAGACGCGGCCGAACGTGGGCCGGAGCCCCGTCACGCCGCAGCGCGTGCACGGCGAGACGATGGAACCCCACGTCTCGGTGCCGATGGCGAAGCCCACCAGACCGGCGGCCGTGGCCGCAGCCGAGCCGGCCGACGAGCCGCTGGAGCCCTCCTTGAGGTTCCAGGGATTGCGGGTCTGGCCGCCGAACCAGACGTCCCCCCAGGCCAGCTCGCCCAGGGTGAGTTTGGCCACGAGAACGGCGCCCGCCTCTTCCAGCCGGCGGACCACGGTGGCCGTGTCGGCGAGCACCTGGTCGCGATAGGGAGTCGTTCCCCAGGTGGTGGGGTAGCCGGGGACGGCCAGCAGGTCCTTGGCGCCGTATGGGATCCCGTGCAGGGGGCCGCGCCAGCGCCCCGCGGCGATCTCGGCGTCGGCCCGCCGGGCCTGCTCCCGCGCCAGTGTCTCGGTGAGCGTGACCACGCAGTGGAGCTGCGCATCATGCCGCTTGAGCCGGGCCAGGTACATTTCGGTCAGCTCCATCGACGTGACCTGCCGGGTGCGCACCAGCTCGGCCAGCTCGGTGACCGGGCGGAAGGCCAGCTCCTCGATGTTCGTCGGCCGGGTGAACCGGCGCCCGGTCGGCGGGGCGGCGGCTGCGGGAACGGGCGGCGCGGCGCCGCGGGGATGGAACTCCAGCGCCGGGAGCAGGTCGTTGGGGATGGACTCCCGGCGGATGGCCGCGTACGCCTTCAAATTGTCCTTCAGGTCTTCCGTCATGAGCTGGAGTTGGGGCGTGGTCAGGGTCAGGCCCCACAGCACCCGGGCCGAGCGGATCAGGAGTTCCGCTTCGGAGACTTCCGCCGGGCCGCGCGCCAGATAGCCGCCGCCGAACCCGAGGGCCAGTACCGCTGCCGCGCTGCTGATCCAGAGGAGTTTTTGCCTCATGCGTTCACCTCGGTGGCGCGCCCGCGCGGGGGGCGCGCGAACTGCCGCGCGCGGGATCAGCCATGGTGTGGCGATCCGGCGGCGCGGATCCAGACGTGCGTGATCCGGCCGATGTACAGCCGGTGGTAATCCCGGTTGGGGTAGTGCTCCGCCAGTCCCGGATCCAGGAAGCGGACGGGATCCAGGTCCTGGCTGTACAGCGTCCGGCACTCGATGACCAGCCGGGCCTCGGCGAACGCAACGCCGCCGCCGGCGCCGGCGACCGGCGTCAGCCCGGCGGCCGCCGGCTTGTCGAGGTCGCGGCCCGAGCGGGTGCCGCACAGCTCCAGTGCCGGCCGGTACCGCTCCTCGAAGAAGGAAAGCGTGTACACCGGATGGCGCTCCATGAAGCCGAAGGTGTGGCGGACGGGCCGGACGAAGCAGATCGCCACCGGCTGGTTCCAGAGCACGCCCACTCCGCCCCAACTGGCGGTCATGGGATTGCAGTCTCCCGGCGTGCCGGCGGTGAGCAGCATCCAGTCGGCGCCGATGAGGCGGAAGGGGTTGTCCGGGATCTCCTCGGGCTTGATGGGGCGGAATTCCGGCGTCATGGTCACGCTCGCTGCGGTCCGGCGGTCGATTGGGATCGAATGCTGGCCGTATTATACCAGAGGCGGACCGCCGCCGGGGGATCCGGCAATGCGTGGTGCAATTTTGCCCGGCCGGCGCCAACCCCCGTGCTATAATCGGTCCACTTTGGGGTCATACGAATACCCTTTCGGAGGTGCCTCATGATGCGTGCACAAAGCGCCGGGTCCAGGCTCGGGTTTCTGCTGGCTGTCCTGCTGGCGGGAACCGCGGGCGTGTGGGCCGGCCAGATTCTGACGGACCGGCCGATCCTCTTCCCCGGGACGGCCCAGTCCATAGATGATCCGCAGCAGTTCTACACGCAGGCCGCGGCCCGCGGCGAGCTGGTCCTGCTCAAGGCGGCGATCTTCGACCCGCTGCAGAGCGGGACGCCCGACCTCGGCGCCTGGGTGCCCGACTATCTGAAGGGGCAGCCGCTCGACGACAAGTACTACCTGGTCCAGTTTGCCGGGCCCATCCGGCCCGCCGACCGGCAGGCGCTCGAGGCCGCCGGCGCCCGGATCTTCGATTATGTGCCGAACCACGCCCTGGTGGTCCGCCTCAACGGCGCGCAGTATGACAAGGTCAGCCGCCTGGCCGGTGTACGCTGGATCGGCGATTACCAGTCCGGGTTCCGGGTGGCGCCGGCGCTGGCCGCGGAGCTGCGCACCCGCTTCGCCGGAGCGGCGGACGACACCCACCGGTTTTCGGTGGACTTCTTCCCCGGCGGCGATTTGGCCGGCATGATCGAGAGTCTGGTGAACCGGTTCGTGAGCGACCGCCGATTCAATTTCGCGCAGAGCGGTCGCAACACCGTGGTCTTCGAAATGTCCCGCGACATCCTGCCGGCGTTCGTGGAGCACGTCCTGAGCCTCAACGACGTCCGCTGGGTGGAGCGGCGGGAACTGGATCGTCCGCTGAACGACAACTCCTACTGGATGGGCCAGAGCGGCGACACCGCCGGCAAGACGACGCCCATCTTCGATCACGGCATCCTCGGCCAGGGCCAGGTCATCGCCGTCGCCGACAGCGGCCTGGACAAGGACATGTGCTTTTTCATCAACACCGCCGGCGGCGCGGTGCTGGCCAGCCAGACCGTGGAGCCGCCGAACGTGCTCACCGTGAACAACACCCAGCGCAAGCTCATCGCCTACAACATCCTGCCGGGATCCGAAGACGGCGACCACGCTGCTCATGGCTACCACGGCACCCACACCTCCGGCTCCGCCACCGGTGACGATTACCACACGCCGGCCGCGCCCGCGGCCGCCGGTCACGACACCGGCGACGGTATGGCTCCCCTGGCCAAACTCGTCATCCAGGACGGCGGCCGGTCCGACAGCCCCTACCTCTACTTCCCCTGGCCGTTTTACGACATGTGGGCCCAGGACCGCGCCAGCGGCGTTCATATCGCCTCCAACAGCTGGGGCGTCGAGAACAACCTCTACACCACCGCCTGCACCTACACCGACATGTTCGTCTGGGACAACGAGGATTTCCTCATCGTCGTTTCTTCTGGCAACGCCGGACCCACCCCCGAAACCCTGAACTACCTCAGCACCGCGAAGAATGTCATCGCCGTGGCGGCCACCACCAACGGCAGCACCGGCGCCAACTCCATCGCCTCGTTCTCCTCGAAGGGGCCGGCGGCCGACGGCCGCTACAAGCCGGACCTCGCCCTGCCGGGCGACTACATCGTCTCGGCCCGCGGCGAAACCACCGCCAACAACTGCACCACGATCGCCATGAGCGGCACCAGCATGGCGGCGCCCACCGTCGCCGGCTTCAGCGCCTTGGCGCGCCAGTACTTCACCGAGGGGTGGTACCCGTCGGGCGTCAAGACGCCGGCGGATGCCTTCACCCCGTCGGCGGCGCTGCTCAAGGCGGTGCTGATCAACTCCTGCGCCAACATGACCGGCGGCAACACCGGCCGGGTGGGCAAGGAGGACGCGCCGGCCGCCGGGCAGGGCTGGGGCCGGGTGCTTCTGGACAACGCCCTCTACTTCAACGCCAAGGCGGACGCCCGCCAGCTCCTGGTGTGGGATGTGGCCAACGCCAGCGGGCTGACCACCGGCGGCGTCCGGGAATATCCCGTCCAGGTCGCGGCGGGCCAGCCGCTGAAGGTCACCCTGGTCTGGACCGACCCGCCGGGCTCGGAGAGCGCCGCCATCACCCTGGTCAACAACCTCGACCTCGAGGTGGTCGGTCCGGGCGGCGTCCGGTACGCCGGCAACCAGTGGAACGCGGAGCTGACCGGCGACTTGAAGGAATCGAAGGCCAATCCCACCGGCACCGACGCGCTCAACAACGTCGAAGGTGTTCTGGTCAAAGCGCCGGCCGCCGGCGCCTACACCATTCGGGTCTTCGGCACCAATGTTCCCGGTTTCGCCGGCGCGGGTTTCCAGGGCTTCGGCCTCGTGGTCACGGGCGGCGTGACGCTGGGCGATACGGGGGTGATCAACATCCAGTCCATCGAGGTGGATGATGCGGCCGGCAACAACGACGGCGTCATCGATCCGGGCGAGACCGTCAACCTGAACATCACGCTGGAAAACACAGGCGGCGCGGCGGTCAACTCCACGAATGCGACGCTCGCCACCGCCACCGCCGGCATCACCGTGAGCACGTCCGGCGGCACCTACGGCACCATCGACGCCGGCGGCAGCCAGCTCAACGCGGCGCCGTTCGTGTTCCAGGTGGACGGCTCCGTGGCCCCCAGCACGGTGATCGACTTCGTCCTGACCATCAACGGCAGCGCCGGCTCCTTCGCCCGGCCCTTCCAGCTTCGGGTGCTGCCGAGTTCCCCGCCGGAGCTGACCAACCTGGTTATCGCCGAGAAGGGGCTGTACGACGCGGGTTACCCGACCTTCGTGGATTTCATCATGCAGTTCGACTACGCCGATCCGGACGCCGACCTGCAGTGGTTCTATTTCCTGTTTCGGGTCAACGGCGAGGAAGTCACCGCCCTGCCGTATCCGGTCAATGCTTCCAGCCTGACCGGCCCCGGCGGACAGGCCATCCTGGATCCGTTCAGCGTCTGGCAGATGGTGGCGACCAATGTGGGCGAAACGATCCAGGTATACGGTTACCTGGAGGATTCTCAGGGTAACCGGAGCCCGATCGTCGAATCCAACGTCGTGCCGGTCACCTTGGGGGTCACCCCCGCCACACCGAGCGGGCTCGATGACGACGACTCGATCTACATTCCCTTCGCCGGCGGGTTCACTTTCCCGTTCTACGGCAAGCTCTACACCGGCTGCTACATCAACTCCGACGGCAACATCACCTTCGAAGCCGGCTTCGAGTACCAGCAACGCGGCCCGCTCGCCTTCCTCAATAACATGCCCCGCATCGCCGGCCTCTTCACCGATCTGGCCAAGTCGGTCGGGGACAACAAGATCCTGGTGAACGCCCAGGCCGACCGGTTCGCGGTCACCTATGACCGGCTGGAACAGTGGGCGCAGACCGGGCCCACGGGCACCCACACCGTCACCATCATCCTGTTCCCGGACGGTGCGGTGGAGTTCGCCTGGGGCACCTGCACCATGACCCAGTCACAGACCGAGTACAGCGGCGGTCCGGAATGGAAAGGCGTCGTGGGCCTGTGCCCCGGCGCGATCCTGGACCACCCGTCCAGCGATTTTTCCGCGCTGACCGGACCGGTGCCCATCCCTGCCGGTCTGCCCATCTATCAGGCGTTTGCCAAAGCCGACGCCTTCGACCTGTCCAACACATCCATGCGCTTCGAACCGGCGGCGCCGTTCATCCCGGTGCAACGGGCGTATTTCCCGCGCCTGTCGTACGCGCCCGGCACGTGGACCGAGGGGTACGGGTTCGTGAACACCGGGGCGGCGGACGCCAACGTCCGGTTCACATCGTTCGACGCCGCCGGGAACATCGCCGAGGAGTCGGACTTCTGGAGCTGGCCGGCGGGCGACCAGGGCGCCTACCAGGTTGAAGGAATTCTGGGGCTGACCGAGGCCACCGACGGCTGGGTGCTGGCCGAGAGCGACCAGGACGGCCTGCTCGGCTTTTTCGTCACCCAGCACTTCACCGGCGGCGGCCTGACGGGCCTGGACGGCGCGGCGGTATGGGCGGACACCATGAGCTTCGGCTTCCTGCCCATGGTGCGGGCCACCGGCACGTTCTCCACCGAGCTGTTCATCGCGAACCCGACAACGGAGGCGATCACGGTGTTGCTGTTCGGTTATGACAACGTGACCACCTACGACGGCGGAGAACACGTCATCCCCGCGGGCGGCTTTGTCAAGCTGGACGCGGCGACCACCTTCGGCGCCGCGTTCGACGGCGTGGCCAGGATCACCTTGCCGGGGGCTGACAAGGCCGGCGCGGATCACACCACCGCCGGGGCCGGCTTCATCGGCAATGCGGTGATCCGGGACGGCGACGCCGCCATCAGTTCGCTGAACATCCGGCCGCTCGGACAATCCCGCCTGTATGCCCCCCATGTGGTGTTCATGCCCGACGTCTACTACACCGAATTGGTTTTGTGGAACTACCATGACACGGATGCCGTGGCCACCATCACCCCGCATCGCGCCGATGGAACCGTCATCGGTGCGCCCTTCCAGGTGACCGTACCGGCCCTGAAGTTCGTCCGGCTGCGCGACACGGAGTTGGGCCTGCCGTCGGGCGTGACCACCGAGGGATGGCTCCAGGTGGATTCCACTCTGGCGCTATCGAGCTGCCTGACCTTTGGCAACCCGGTGGACAACCACTACATGTCCACCCTGCCGCTGGAACGCGAGGGCAAAGACGACTTCTACTACGCCCAGGTCGCCAGCGGCGACGCCGGCGGCGTGAGCTTCTTCACCGGCATCGCCGTGGTGAACACGAACGCAGCCCCGGTGGACGTCACCATCAAGGTCTTCCTCAGTGACGGTACCCAGAACGGCAACACCGTGGTGCGCACTCTGGCTCCGGGCGAGAAGTATGTCCGGTTGCTGTCCCAGATCGAGGGGATCGGTACGCTCCAGGCCCAGACCAGCGGCTATATCCATGTGACCGCGACGGACGCCGTCTTCTCATTCGTCCTGTTCGGCAACGACGCGCTGGACTTCCTCTGCGCCGTCCCGGCCCAGTAAAGTACCTCGCGGCCTCCGGCCGCGTGTTCAATCGGCAATCCCCCCGGCCCGCTTCCGCGGGCCGGGGTTCTTTTTGGGGACGGTGGATGGGTGAATCGGTGAATGGGTACTTGCCGCACTTCGCGCCTGGTGCTGCCGGGTGAAACAACCAGCCGCTTTTCGTTGGTGCCGTTTTGGTCTATGCAAATGAAAAGCCGGACGGGAAGGCCCGTCCGGCTCATGAGGTTGGGAAGCGTAATTATTTCGGGACGTTGGCGATGAGCATCTGGTAGGAGTCGCCGGTCCAGTGGTCTACGAACGGGGGCGCCTTGGGCGGATTGTTCCCCTCGGCAGCCAGCACGGTCATCTTGAACACGCGGCAGATCTCCTTGGAGTTGTTCTGGATGCTGGCGATGTAGACGGGCAGACCCCACTGGATGGTCTGGCCCAGGATGTTCTTCTTCGTGCTCACCCAGTTGCCGGCGACACTGGCGGCGATGGCCTTCTCCTTGGGGTACACTTCGTTGAAATAGCGTATGGCTGCCGCCGTCAGTGTGCCCACACTGCCCGGTCCGGCAAAACTGCCGGAGTTGGGGGGGAACTTGGCCGTCTTGAGCTGCTCGGCCGCCGCCGCCTTGATGCCGGCGCGCGATTTTTCAATCGCCGCCAGCTGTTCGGTCACCGCGGCGTTGTTCGGGTCGAGCCGGTGGGCGGCCGCCAGCTGTTCGGCGTGCCGGGCCAGTTGGGATTCCGACTTCCGGGCGGTGTTGTTCAGTTCGAGCTGGACCTGCTTGAGAATCCCCGCGGCCTGGCTCACCGGTCCCTCGTTGACCATCTTCAGCATGCGCTCCAGATCCCGGTAGTCCTGGCCGGCCGAGCAGTCGGGCCGCTGGTTCTCCGGGTCCAGCCGGCTCTTGCGCGAATTCTCGGGGGTCAGCTCAAAGAGCTTGCGGTCGATGGTGTCGGTGTCGCGGCCGTACTTGGCGCCGAAGGCCTCGAGCCGCTTGCGGGCTTCGGGGACGTCCGCCCGGCGCAACTGTTCCAGCTTGGCCATGGTGTCGTTCAGGGTGTTCTCGTTGTACATGACCTCGCCGTTGTGGTTGAAGATCGCCTTGTACTTGGTTTCAAAGGTCTCAAAGTAATCGCAGAACGCCTGCCAGTCCGCCTTGACCTCCTCCTTGCTCAGGCCGCCGGAGACGGGTGCGCCCGAGGGAGACGCGGATGACCCGGACGTCGCGGTGGAGCCGCTGGTCGAAGAATCGCCGCCCGCGGCGGGCTTCACCATGGCGATCTGTTTTTTCCAGCCGCGGGATTTGTTTTCCCAGACTCCAATCTCGGCATACTCAGGGTCCATGGCCCGGACCTTCTCGATGAGGCTGTCGGCTTCCTTGAGCTTGGCCTCGATCTCCGGCAGGTTGTCCGGGAGTGACAGGTTGTCCAGGGCGCGGAACACGGCGTTGACTTGCCGCCCCAGGGCGCGCAACTCCGGGCTGATGGCGCCGAGGGCCACCCCCAGGGCGCACACGATCAAAATGAATGTGCCCCACTTTCTCAGCGGTTCATACATGATGGCCTCCTTGTGTTTCCAACGGTGGTGTGCCGGTCGGGTCGCATCCGAATCCGTTCGGTTAGAGTGCCGGTTACTCGGATTTTCGCAAAAATATTTGGTCGCCGTCAACGGGGCGGATGGAACCCGTCCGCCGAATCACGGGGTAAACTGGACCAGACGCGGGACAGGCCGCGTGTTCCGGGTGAGAAACGTCGAATCCCGGCCGGATTCTGCACGTATAAGGGAACGATTCAACCCGCGCAATGCTCTGAGTGCTTGTATTCGGAGGTGCAGCGTGTGGCTGTCGAGCCTGCTTCTGATAGCTACATGGATGGTGGCGGTGCCGGGGGAAACGGCCCCGGACACCGCGGCGGACCGCGCGGCCATCGAAGGGTGCGTGCGCGACTATATTGAAGGCTGGTACACGGGTGACGCGGCCCGCCTGGGCCGGGCGCTCCATCCGGAGCTGGCCAAACGGGGCGTGTTGCAAAGTCCGGGCGCAGGACGGCTGTTCCTGCAGCCCATCGGTAAGTCGGCCATGGTGGCGTACTCCGGCGCCGGCGCGGGCCGGCTGAAACCGGGCGAAGAGATGAAGCTGGCCATCGAGATCCTGTCGGTGGACCGCGTGGTCGCCAGCGTCCGGGTCGTTTCGCTCAAGTTCATCGACCACTGCCACCTGGCCAAGCTGGACGGGGAATGGAAGATCGTGAACGTGGTCTGGGAGCCGGCGGCTCCGCCGCCGCCTCCGCCACCCAAGTGACGCGGGCGCCGTTCGCCAGGGGATGGGCGGACGGTTCCCCATGGCTTCAGGGGGAAGACTCCTCTGCACCGGGGCGGCCGCACGGCCGCCCCGAATTTTTCCCGGCCGGCGCGCGGTCGCGGCGGGATGGGTGGAAACGTTCCCTGACGGGGTCCAGACCGACGCCAAGCTAGCGGCGATTTGACACAGGCCGCCGGATTGCCTAGAATCAGACCACGATGAATCCGGGCCTCGGCGACATGCTGCGCATCTTCGTGGTGTCCGACGCCACCGGCCGCACCTGCCATACGGTCGTCCAGGCGGCGCTGTCCCAATTCAACACCAGCCAGGTTGAGGTGGTCACCCTCCCCCATGTGCGCACCTTCGAGCAGATCGAGGCGATCCTCGACCGGGCTGACCGGACGGGCGGCGTGGTCGTCTACACGATGGTGGCGGCGGAGTTCCGCCAGCGGATCTACGAACTGGGCCGGCTCAAGGGTGTGCCCACGGTGGATATCCTCGGTCCCGTGCTGACGCGATTTTCCGACATCCTGGAAGTTTCGCCGCTGGCCCAGCCGGGCCTCTTCCGCCAGCTCGACCAGAAGTACTTCAAGCGGATCGAGGCGGTGGACTACACCATCAAGCACGACGACGGTGTCGGACTGGCCACGCTGGACCAGGCGGAAATCGTGCTCCTGGGCGTGTCGCGCACGTCCAAAACACCCGTGAGCATCTACCTGGCCTACCGCGGCTGGAAGGCCGCCAACGTGCCGGTGGTGCTTGGTCAGCCGCTGCCCGAAGAGCTCTTCACCGTGGACCCGCGCCGGGTGGTCGCCCTGACCATCAATCCCGACCGGCTCCAGCTCATCCGTCAGGAGCGGGCCCGCCACCAGCGTTCGGGCGCCCTGGTCGAGTACACGGATCCCCGCCTCATCGGCGACGAGGTCGCCTACGGCGTCTGCCTTTACCGCCGGCATGGCTGGCCCATCATCGACGTGACCTTCCGCTCCATCGAGGAAACCGCCACCGAAGCGGCCCGGATCATGTTCTCCCACTTCGGCGCCAAGCGGGACGGCTTCTCCGAAGTGCTGCCCGAAATCTGAGCCGCCCGGCTGCCCGGCCGGCAGGCGGCGCACCCTGCAACAAAACCAGCCCGCCGTGCGTATATAGCGGAGGAAGACAATCCTGTCCGGGGGAAGTGACTATGAGCGTTTCACCGACTCTCGAAGCGCCCGGTGGCAGCGTCGAGGCGACCGCCCTGCGCGTCCTCATTGTCGATGACGAAACTCTGGCGCGCAAACGCGTCCGCCGGCTGCTGCAGGGCGAGGCCCGAGTGGACGTGATCGGCGAATGTGCCAACGGGCCCGACGCCGTCGCGGTGATCCGGGAACAGGCGCCGGACCTGGTCCTGCTCGACGTGCAGATGCCCGGCATGGACGGCCTGGCGGTCATCGATGCGGTGGGCGCCGACCGGATGCCGCCGGTGGTATTCGTCACGGCGCACGAGGCATACGCCCGTCAGGCGTTCGACGTCCATGCGGTGGACTACCTCCTGAAGCCGTTCGACCAGGACCGCCTGCATGAGGCGCTGAACCGGGCGCGCCGCCGCTGCGGGAGCCGCGCCGACAACGGCCTGCCGGTACAACTGGCGGAGCTGGTGCAGGACATGCAGCGCCGCCGCAGCCACCTGCAGCGGATCGCCGTGCGCACCGACGGCCGCGTCCTGTTGGTGCCCGTGTCCGAGGTGGACTGGCTGGAGTCGGCGGGCAACTACATCTGCCTGCATTCCGGGTCGCAGACCCACATCGTCCGGGAGACGATGGCCCGACTGGAGGAACAGCTGGACCCCGCCCGCTTCGCCCGGATCCACCGGTCCACCATGATCAACCTGAATCGGATCCGGGAGCTGCAGCCGTACTTCCACGGCGACTACAAGGTGCTGCTGGAGGACGGGACCGAGTTGACGCTGAGCCGCAATTACCGCGAGAACCTGATGAGCCGGCTGGGTTTGGCCAACTGAGACCGCCCGATTCACGCGTGTTCGGGCCCGGTACGACAGGGCGCCGGCCGTCTATCGCTGCCGGCGCGCGCGCCGCTGCATCCGGTCCAGGTAGATGTAAACCACGGGCGTCAAATACAGCGTGATCACCTGAGACACCACGAGTCCGCCCACCACCGCCAACCCCAGCGGCTGGCGCGACTCGCCGCCGGCGCCGAAGCCCACGGCGATGGGGAGCGTGCCGAAGAACGCCGCCATGGTGGTCATCATGATGGGCCGGAAGCGGATGAGGCAGGCCTGGTAGATGGCCTCGGCGGGCGGCACCTGCTTCGTGCGCTCGGCGTCCAGCGCGAAGTCGATCATCATGATGGCGTTCTTCTTGACGATGCCCACCAGCATGATGATCCCCACGAAGGCGAAAATGTTCAGGTCCACCCGGAACAGCAGCAGGGTGACCAGGGCCCCCAGGCCCGCCGACGGCAGGCCCGACAGGATGGTCACCGGGTGAATGAAGCTCTCGTACAGGATCCCCAGGACGATGTAGATGACCACCACGGCCATGAGCAGGAGCAGGCCCATGCCCTTGAGCGACGCCTGGAAGGCCTGGGCGGTGCCCTGGAAGCTCCGGGTCACCGTGGGCGGCAGCAGGTCGTCGGCGACGCCCTCGATGCGCGTGAGCGCCGCGCCCAGCGACACGCCCGGCCGCAGGTTGAAGGAGACGGTCGCAGCGGGGAGCTGCCCCAGGTGGTTCACCGACAGCGGCCCCACCGCCGGGCGGATCCGGGCCACGGCATCGAGCGGAACCATCCGGCCGCCCCCGGACTTGATGTACAGGTTGGACAGATCATTCGGCTCCCGCTGCAGCCGCGGCAGCAGCTCCATCACCACGTAGTACTGGTTGTCGGGCGCGAACATCGTGGAGATCTGCCGCGTGCCGAAGGCGGTGTAGAGGACGTCCTCGACCTGGTAGGCGGTCACGCCGAGCGCGGTGGCCTTCTCGCGGAGCAGGTCCACCCGCACCTCGGGATTCTTGATGAACAGGTCGCTGTTGACGTCGAGCAGCTCCGGCATGGCGCGGAGCCGGGCTTCGAGCAGGGGGGCGTACCGGTACAGCTCCGCGGTGTCGGTGCTCTGGATGGAGTACTGGTAGAGCGCCCGGGTCTGCTGGCCGCCGATGGTGATGGTGGGCGGATTCTGGAGGTAGACCTGGATGCCGGGGATCTGGGCGAGCTTTGGGCGCAGCCGGTTGATGATCTCGTCGGCGGTGCTGGTGCGCTCGTGACGCGGTTTGAGACGCAGGAACACATTCCCGGCGTTGAGGCCGGACGCACCGCGGGCGCCGCAGCTGGACATCATCCCCTCGACATCCGGATCCTGGCGGATGATCTCGGTGACCTCCCGCTGGTGGCGGACCATCGATTCGAAGGAGATGCCCTGGATCGCCTCGGTGAAGCCGCGGACCTGGCCGGTGTCCTCGGTGGGGATGAAGCCCTTGGGCACGACGTTGAAGAGCCAGGCGGTGGCGCCCAGGATCATCCCGGTCGCCGTGGAGGCATCGCTCATATTGTGAACCAACGATTGCACAAAGAGCGGCAACACGGGCCCCGTCACCGAGCCCCCCAGGTT
>JAAYUB010000045.1 GCA_012517875.1 Acidobacteriota bacterium
ACCTGCGGCTATCCGGTATCCGCGGCGCCACCGGCGGCCGCCCCGCCGCCGGCGTACGCACCGTCACCGGCTTACGCACCGCCGCCCGTAGCGGCGCCTCCCGTCCGGACGGCCCCGGTTCCCCCGCCCCAGCCGGCCGTCTACGCCCCGGCGCCGGCGCCCCCGGTCCCGGCCGGGCCGCCGCCGCTGCCGATCACCCAGCCGGTTCAGCCGCCGGCGTCGCTGCTGGACGACGCCATCTTCGAGAAATCCGTGGCTTCGCTCTGCCCGGAGTGCGGTCACCCGCTGGACCCGGGCGCGCGCTTCTGCATCACCTGCGGCCGGCCGGTCGCCTGATCAGGGAGCGGAGCTCGGACATCGGACATCGAATATCGGACTTCGAGTATCGGACTTCGGATATCGAGCCTCAGATCTCGTGCTCGTAGTTCGTCATCGCACTCGTAATTCGTGATCGTAATCGTCATCGTACTCGTAACCCGGCGGAGCCGGGACCAAAGGGGCATGATGGTGAACTTCAGCTCAGTGCCGCGCACCTGGGTTTCCGGCAAGCCCGTCCAGTTTCAAAGACAATAGCCAGGCGCAGCCGGGCAGCGCCTGGGAAGCCGGTTATTTTTACCCGGCGCGCCCCTGCACAGGGGCGCGGGGAAGCGTAGGGTCCGCCGACACTCTTTCCTCGCGCCCCGTACCCGGGGCGCGGCGCGTCAACTAGTTGGCCTTCCAGGCGCGGCCCCGCGTTCGCGGGGCTGCGCCTGGCTATTTTCGTCGTGATTGCGGAGACGGTGCCGATCGATGAACGGCTGGTTGGACGAGTGAATTCCAGATGCCCTTAATCAATGGGTTCCGGCTTTGCCGGCTTGGGATTACGATCACGAATTACGATTACGAATTACGAGTACGACCCGCTCTCACGACGCATCATGAAACTCCCCCTATCTCCCATCTCTTATCTCTTATCTCCTATCTCCTATCTCCCAACTGTTTACTGTTTACCATCCCCCACAACCGCTCCCTGAGCCCCGAGGTGCGGCGGACGCGGGCCGCTGCGGCGGCCGCGAACACCGCCGGGGCGGCCAGGATGTCCACCGCCTGCCGCGCGCGGGTCACGGCGGTGTACACCAGCTCCCGGGTGAGCACAGGATTCTCGCGGTCGGGCAGGACCAGCAGCACCCGGTCGAACTCCGAGCCCTGGCTCTTGTGCACCGTCATGGCGTACACCGTCTCATGCGCCGGCAGCATGGCCGGCAGGAAGCGCCGCGGAGGACCCTCCCCCTCCGGCGGGAAGAACACGCGCAACGCCCCGTCCGCGTCGGGCCGCACGAGGCCGATGTCGCCGTTGAACAGGCGCAGGTTGTAGTCGTTGACGGTGACCATGACCGGGCGGTGGGCGTACCAGGCGCCGCCGGGCGGCCGGATCACTCCCCGGGCGGCGAGCACGTTCTCGGCCAGGCAATTCAGCGCCGTCGCGCCGTAGGGTCCGTCGCGCACGGCACACAGGATGCGGAAACGCCTCAGCGCCTCCAGCGCGGCGAGCGGATCCGCCACCGCCGCGCACGGGGCGAACCCGTCCTCGATGACGGCCGCCAGCGCCGCTGCCAGTTCTCGCGGCGGCGGCAGGGGCAACCATCGGATCTCCGCGTGCGTCGCGAACAGCGGCTCAAACGCGGACCAGCTCGCACCGGCGTTGACGGCATGGCATAGGGCGCCGATGCCGCCGTCGGCGGCGAAGCGGTAGCTGTGTCGGAGCTGGACCAGGCAGTCCTGCAGCGGCCGGGCGGCCGGGTCGGCGTGCCCCTCGGCCAGCACGCGGTCGCCCGTCGCGGCGGCATAGCTGTGCGCCAGCGCCGGGCGGAAGCGGTTCTCGGCCGGCGCCGCGCACAAGTCGCCGAGGAACGCGCCTGCCTCCACCGAGGCGAGCTGGTTTTTGTCCCCAAGCAGCACCAGCCGGGCGCCCCCGGGGAGCGCCTCCAGGAGGCGGGCCATCAAGGCCACATCCACCATCGATGCCTCGTCCACCACCAGCACGTCGCACGGGACGGGGTCGGTCGCACCGCGCGCGAACGCCCCGCTGCCGCGGGCGCCCAGCAGGCGGTGGATGGTCTGGGCCGGCCGGGCCAACGCCCGCTCCTTCACTGCCGCCGCTACGTCCAGCCCCGCCAGGACGGATCGGAGCGCCTCGTTCATTCGCGCGGCCGCTTTGCCCGTGGGCGCCGCCAGGGCGACGATCCGCTCCGGCCGCTGCTCCAGCAGCAACGCCAGGATGCGGGCCGCCGTGGCCGTCTTCCCCGTGCCGGGCCCGCCGGAGATCACGCATAACCGCCGGGTCGCCGCG
>JAAYUB010000046.1 GCA_012517875.1 Acidobacteriota bacterium
CCCGCGGTGGAAGCGACCGAGCCCGCCGCGCGCGCGGCCGCTCTGGCGGCGCTCAACGCCGGCCTCTCGCCGGCCCACCGGCGGATGATCTTTGAGGAGTTCTTCCTGCTCCAGACCGGCCTGCAGTTCATGCACCAGAGCCGCAGGCGGGTGGCCAAGCCGCACCGGATCGCGGTCACCGACGCCATCCGCGACACTGTCCGCCGGTCGCTCCCGTTCAAGCCCACCGCGGCGCAGAAGCGGGTGATCAAGGAGATCGTCGCCGACATGACGTCGCCCTGGCCCATGCATCGCCTCCTGCAGGGGGACGTCGGCAGCGGCAAAACCATCGTCGCCGCGCAGGCCATCCTGGTGGCGGCGGGCAACGGCTGCCAGGCTGCGCTCATGGCGCCCACCGAGATCCTGGCCGAGCAGCACCACGCCGTGCTCACCCGGCTGCTCGCCCACACCGGCTACGCCGTGGAGCTGCTCACGAGCTCGCGCCCTGCGGCGGAAAAAGAGGCGGCGCTCCGCCGCATCGCCGCCGGCGAGACGCCGGTGGTGGTGGGCACCCACGCCGTCATCCAGAAGGACGTCGACTTCCGACGCCTGGCGCTGGCCATCATCGACGAGCAGCACCGGTTCGGGGTCATGCAGCGGGCCGAGCTGATGCGCAAGGGCCAGAATCCCGACATCCTGGTGATGACCGCCACCCCCATTCCCCGCACCCTGGCCCTGACCGTGTACGGCGACCTGTCGCTGTCGGTGATCGACGAGATGCCCGCCGGCCGCATGCCGGTGCGTACCCTGCTCCTCGAGGGCGAGCGGGACCTGCCCAAGGCGTACGACATCATCCGGCACGAGATCGCCGCCGGCAACCAGGCGTTCGTGATCTACCCGCTCATCGAGGAGTCGGAGAAGGTGGACCTCAAGCACGCCCTGGCCGCGCACCGTCGGCTGTCGGAGGACGTCTTCCCCGGCGTCCGCGTCGGTCTGCTCCACGGCCGGCTCCCCGAGGCCGAGCGGATGGCGGTCATGGAGGCGTTCCGCCGCGGCGAGGTCCAGGTGCTGGTCTCCACCACCGTGATCGAGGTGGGCGTGGACATCCCCGACGCCACGGTGATGATGGTGGAGCACGCCGAGCGCTTCGGCCTGAGCCAGCTCCACCAGCTCCGCGGCCGCATCGGCCGCTCCACGAAGCCGGGGTGGTGTTTGTTGGTGGCCCACGACTGCAAGACCGACGAGGCCCGGCGGCGGCTGGACGTGATGGTCCAGACCACCGACGGCTTCCGCATCGCCGAGGAGGACCTGGCCATCCGCGGGCCGGGCGAGGTGTCCGGCACCCGGCAGTCGGGGGTGCTCAATTTCCGGTTCGGCTCGCTCATCCACCACCGGGATCTGCTGGAGCTGGCCCGGGTCGAGGCGACGGCGTTCGTCAGCCGGGCCATGGCCGAGCCAGCCGGGGCGGAGATGGCCCTGCTCCAGCGGATCCGCCGCGACTGGGCGGACCGTTTCGGCCTGGTGTTGGTGGGTTGAGACCCGCGCCCAAGGAGGCGAAAGCGTATGCAAATTCCATTCACCGGCGACGGCGTGCCCCCGAGCCGCAGCACGGCCCATGCGGCCGGCGCGGATCTTCACGCGGCCGAAGAGTTGACGCTGGCGCCGGGCGAACACCGCTTGGTGTCCACCGGGCTGCGGGTGGCCATCCCCTCGGGTCACGCGGGGCTGGTCTGGCCGCGCAGCGGCATCGCCGTCCGCGACGGCATCGACACCATGGCCGGCGTCATCGACAGCGACTACCGCGGCGAGGTGCGGGTGCTCCTCATCAACCACGGCCGGGAGCCGTTCCACATCCGGCGCGGCGACCGGATCGCCCAGCTGCTGGTCCAGCGGGTGGAGTCGGCCGAGTTCGTGCCGGCGGACGAGCTGCCGGAGTCGGCGCGAGGCGAGGGGGGATTCGGATCCACGGGGCGGTGAAGTGAACACACGGCGCGCCACGGGTGGAATGCTCCTGTTGACCGGGCTGATGGTGGCCGCGGCAGTCGCCGCGCTGTTGGCCGGCGGTGAGCCGGCGGCTCCGCTGACGGAGTCGGCCCGGCGCTGGGTCACCAGCCACCGCGATGCGATCCGGCGCACCGCCGTCGCCTACGGCGTGGACCCGGTCGTGCTGGCCACCGTGGTCGCCACCGAGATCGACTGCCGCACCGCCTGGGATGACATGGAGGAGTCCTATATCCAGGGGCTGCTCCGGCGCGAGGATGACCGCTTTTTCCAGGAATTGGCGACGCTCTTTCGGGACGCCGCCGCCGAGCCTCGCGAAGCGGCGGCCTACCAGCGGCTGCTCTACTTCTGCAGCGTGGGACCGGCCCAGATCCAGCTCCGGCTGGCCATCGAGGTGGAGCCCCGCGTGGCCCAGGTCCGGCAGCAACCTCCCCGCGGGCTGCGTGCGCTGCTGGCCGCGCTGCTGGACCCGGCGGACTGCCTTGACAGCGCCGGCGCGGTGGTCGCCAACATCATCGATGCCTACCGCCGCATCGCCGGCGTCGACATCGCCCGCGACGCCGGCATCGTCGCCACTCTCTACAGCCTCGGCAGCCCCGCGAGCCGAGCCCGCCAATACACGCGCACGCCGCCCGACGAGCGCCGGCTCCAACCCAACGAGATGGGCCGCCACGCGCAGGCCGTCCGGGCGGAGGTGGCCCGACTGCTCGACGGACGCTGAGCGCGCCGCGACGCAAGGCGGCCCGCCGGGATTCCTGATAATATTCCGTTCTTCAATCCTTCGTTGACACGCTTTGCGGCCATTTGGTACATTGCCGGCTATTGACCGGTAGGAAGGCAAATGATCTGGAACTTCGGTGATGTCAGCGCGGAACTTGGACGGTCGGACCGCGCCCGCTTCGGCGTCATCCCCGTGCCGTTCGAGCGGACCACGTCCTACGGCAAGGGCACCGCGGACGGGCCGCGCGCCATCGTCGCGGCGTCCCGCTACATGGAGCTGTTCGACGAGCAGTACGGCTTCCAGCCCGCTGACGCCGGCATCTGGACCTGCCCGCCGCTCGAATTAACGGAAGAAACTATCGAGGGGAACATCCATCTTATCTCCTCGAGAACCGCAGAACTCATGTCGCAAGACAAGTTCCTGATCTTTGTAGGCGGCGAACATTCCATCACCTTTCCCATCGTGCGGGCCTACCGGGAGCGCTACCCGACCCTGGGGGTGCTGCAGGTGGACGCGCACGCGGACCTGCGGTGGGAGTACGAAGGCTCCATCTACTCCCACGCCAGCGTGATGCGGCGGGTGGTGGACATCTGCCCGGCGGTGCAGGTGGGGATCCGCAGCCTGAGCAAGGAGGAGCACGACGAGCTGCCCAGGCTGCCGACAACCATGGTTTTCGCCCACGAATATTTCCGGGACCCGGCGGCAGCCGTTCAGAAGATGCTTGCAAATCTCCCGACGGATGTCTATATTACCTTCGATCTGGACGGCTTGGATCCATCGATTTTGTCCGCCACCGGGACACCCGAACCGGGCGGACTATCCTGGTATGACGCGCTGGCATTGCTGGAACCGGTCTTCGCGTCGCGCCGGGTGGTCGGAGCGGACGTGGTGGAACTAGCCCCCGTTGAAGGCTTCCCCGCTAGCGATTTCGTCGCGGCCCGCCTGGTCTACAAGATGATGTCGATGCAGGAACGTTTTCGGCAGTCGTGAATCCAATTTTGGGAGGCAGAATATGATCAATCGTGGCAGAATCAGGCTCATCCTGACCGCTGCGCTCGCCCTCACCCTGCTGGTCGCGGTCGCCGTGCCGCAGGAGGCGAAGGAGGAATACACCTACGAGGAGTATTCCTATTACAACAAGGCCAAGGCCGAGACCGATCTGACCAAGAAAGAAGCGGCCATCTTCGAGTTCCTGGAGAAATTCCCCAACTCCACCCTGATGAACTACGTCGTGGCCGAGTTCCAGGCCTGGGCCAACGCCACGATCCAGAAGGGGAGCCACGACCAGGTCATTGCCGCCTCCACGCGCCTGCGGGAGATGGTGCCCGGCTCGGACGTGCCCGTCCAGGCGCTGGCGTCCGCCTACTATTTCAAGCAGGACTTCCCCAACTACCTGGCCAATTCCGAGATCCTCTACGCCAAGCAACCCAACGTCCAGATGGCGTACTACATGGCGGACGCCGCCATCAAGTGCGGTGACATCGCGCGCGCCGAAAAATACCTCGGCGCGGTGGAACAGGAAGGCGCCCTGCTCATGAAGGTGGATCTGGCTTACAAGCTGTACGGCTACTACGCGGGCAAGAACGACCCCAAGGCCATCGAGACCGCCCAAAAGGTCATCGTCCTCCTCGAGGTGAGCGAGCCGCCGGCCGACTTCAAGGGCGATTGGGCCGCGTTCAAGAACGGGACTCTGGCCGCCTGCTACGGCGCGGTGGGCAACTCCCAGCTGAAGGCCAGCAACTTCACCGCCGCCGCCGAGACCTTCGAGAAGGTCGTCAAGGTCAATCCGAAGGATGCCGCCAGCTACTTCTACCTCGGTTTGTCCTACTGGTTCGGCAAGCAGGCCAAGGCGGCCGCCCCCGCGTTCGCCAAGGCGGCGGTGCTGAACCAGCCCATCTCGTCCAAGGCCGCCGAGCAGCTCTACAAGCTGCTGGAGGGAGCGGGCCTGGCCGACAAGTACGACGAGTACATCGCCACCGCCAAGACCGAGCTGGGCATCCAGTAGCACGATCCGCGGTTTATCACCCGATGACGGTTCCGGCCGCCGGTGCATCCGGCGGCCTTTTCTTTTTGAGTTCGGCGCGGCTCTGTGGTCAAATAGCTCTGTTCGCCGGCCCGCCGAGGCGCGGCCGGACGTCCCCCCAGGAGGTGCCTTGTGATCGACACCCAGCGCATGGTGGAACAATTCATGGCCATGGTCCGGATCGACAGCGAGTCGGGCCATGAGGAGGCCATGATGCAGTACCTGACCGGCTACCTGACCCGGGAGCTCGGCGCCGAGTGCGTCCGCGACGCCTACGGCAACCTGGTGGCCCGCTGGCCGGGTCAAAACTCCACCGCCGCGCCCATCCTGCTGGCCTGTCACGCCGACACGGTCAAGCCGGGGCGGGGGATCGAGCCGGTGCTCGAGGGCGAGGTCATCACATCACGGGGCGAGACCATACTGGGCGCCGACGACAAGGCGGGCATCGCCGAGGCCATCGAGGCCATCCGGACGGCGCCGGCCCATCCGCCCATCGATTTCGCCGTCAGCCGCGAGGAAGAGGTGGGGCTGCTGGGCGTCAAGAACCTCGATCTGTCGCTCATCCGAGCCAAAGAGGGGTACCTCCTCGACAGCGACGTCCTGGACACGGTGGTCATCGGCGGCCCCACCTACGTCGCCATCGACGTGGACGTCACCGGTCGTGCCGCCCACGCCGGCATGGAGCCGGAGCGAGGCATCTCGGCCATCCAGGCCGCCGCCCGGGCCATCGCCGCGCTGGATCTGGGCCGGCTGGACCACCAGACCACCGCCAACGTCGGCGTCATTTCCGGCGGCATCGTCCGGAACGGCGTCCCCGAGAAGGCCGGTTTCCTCGCCGAGTGCCGCTCCCTGGATCACGCCACCGCCATGGCCTTGGCCGAGCGGATGACCCGAACCATCCGGGACGAGGTCGAGGCCAGCGGTGCGACCGCCGACATCCGCGTGGATGTCAAGTGCGAGGCGGTGGGCATTCCCGAGAGCACACCGGTGGTCCAGACCTGCCTTGCGGCCATCGCCTCGGTGGGGCTGAAGCCCCGCACCACATACATCTGCGGCTTCACCGATGCCTCCATCTACAACAACCGCGGCATCCAGACCGCGGTGCTGGGCATCGGCGCCGCTAACGAGCACTCCGCCCAGGAGCTCATCGCCGTGCCCGACATGGTCACCGCGGTGAAGATCCTGCACCGCATTTTCGAGATGAAGGCGTGACCCGTCGGTGAATGGGTGAATCGGTGAATCGGGCCGATTCGTGCTCGAAATTCGTAATCGTCATCGAGGCTCGAGACCGGCGGCTCGTTCCCGTCCCTCTTTGTTCGTGCTCCCAACCCGACGTAGCCGGAACCAAATGATCGGCATGGCGGTGGACGGGCGCGTCGTTTCTCCCGCACCGTGTGCACCGCGGCCTTACACTGCCGGCGGGAGACCCTCCGGCGACCCGCGGCTCGCCGGTCGAACATGAGTAGCCCCGGGTCCCCCCCCGGGGATCTCCAAGCCCGGCCCGGATCGGGGACGATCCGTGAAGCGGGTCGCACATGATTCTCTGGATCTGTGGGTCAGGGCGGGAGTGGACGCTCCGCCGGCGCGCGGTCAGTTGATCGTCCCGTCGAATCCCAGGTCTGAAATATCTTCAACAGCGAGAACAGACTCGGCACCCAATCACCAAGAATAACTATAAGCTATCTCAGATAACCGATAATCCGAAATGCCCGATGAAAATGTCAGATGATCGATGACAAATGGAATTCTCTTAGAAGTATTTCCTCCCCCCCTCATACCTTGCGGAGAAGTAGCTGTCCGCCATCCGGTCGGTGCGGATCCGCTTGCCGGCGCCCGGCGCGTGGATGAACGCGCCGTCGCCGCAGTAGATGCCCACGTGGGAGACGCGCCCGTTCCGGGCGATGGAGAAGAACACCAGGTCCCCCTTCTGCAGGCGGTGGGCGGCCACCTCGCGACCGGCGTCGTACTGCGCCGCCGCCGAGCGGGGCAGGTTCAGGCCGTTGAGCTGGTACACCGCCTGGGCCAGGCCGCTGCAGTCGAAGCCCTCCTCCGGCGACGTACCGCCCCACTGGTACGGCGTGCCGATGAAACTCTCGGCGGTGCGGACGATCCGGTCGCGGAGGAAGTCCTCGCCCTTGCTCTCCGCCTCGGCCACGGAGTACGTTTCAGGGCTCACGATGAAGTAGTCGTCGATGGCGCCGGACCGTCGCAGGCGCTCCGCCTCGCCGCGGGCCGCCTCGCGGGTGGCGAAGTCGCCGAAGCGCACCTTGTACAGGCCCGACTTGTAGAGGAAATAGAAGGCATCGAGGCCCTGCAGCCGGAGCGCCCGGGTGAAGCGCTCGGCGTTGGCCACCTGGGCGAAGGCGCCCACCTGGATGGCGTAGCCCGTGCGGGCCAGGCCCGGTGCGCCCGGCACCGGCCGGGCGGTGGGCGGCGCCGTGGGAGGCGCGTCCGGCACCGGTGTCCGCGGCTTCTTGCCACACCCGCCGGCGGCCAGGGCGAGAGCGATCGCGACCGCCGCCAGCGCCGCCGCCATTCGCCGTGAGCCCCTGCGCGCCGTCCGCATCGTTCGCACCTCCGTCCGCGCATCGTTTGTTGCATGATACCACAGCCGCATCCATAGGCCGCGTCCTGCAATCAACGCCCCAATCGGTCTTCGGAGTGCGGTGGTGAAGCGCCTGTCCCGCTGCGGCGGTACGCCGGATTGGAGTGCGGCGGCATGACGCCGCTCTGGATTTGCGCGGAGCGCAGGGCAATATCGCGGCGCGCGAGGGGGGGCGCGAAGCAAGATCCCGGCGCCTGCTCCGCGGGAAACCAGAGCGCAGATGTGTCCGCGCACTCCAGACCGCGGTGCCGCCGAGGGAGGACTCGCTGCAGCATGAATCGGTGAATGGGTAAACGGGAAAATCGGGAGGGGTGAGATGGCGGATCAGCCATCAATAATCAACCATCAACCCGGGATTCGTCAATCCGCGAACCTGAAACCTGCGAACCTTCAAACGCCGGATTGAAGGCAGGCACGACGGTCACGTGAGCGAGCCCCGAATCCCGAACCGCGAGCCCGATCACGCTGACGATGACAATTACCAATTACGAGCACGAAATCCGAAATCCGATGTTCGAAGTCCGCAGGTGGTATGATGGGCTAAAACGAGGGACGCCCCGATGACGACACCAGCAAATCCCGTAACCCTGAACGTTCCATGCGCCGGCCCCTACGCCGCCGAGCTCCGTGCGGCAGTGGACGCGGCGCTGGCCGCCGGCCGCCTTCTCCTAGACGAGTTCCATCGCCCCGGCGGGCCGCGGGGGCCGCGCGCCCACTGCCCCGCCGACGGCGAAGCCGAGACGCTGATCCGCCGGTGCCTGGGTGACGCCTTTCCCGCCAGCGGTCTCCGCGGCGAGGAGCTGCCCGCGGCGGACCGCCCGCCGGCCGTGGCTGGCGGGCCCGTCTGGCTCATCGATCCCAACGACGGCACCTCTTCGTTCCAGCGGGGGTGGCGGGGCGCGGCGGTGTCCATCGCCCTGGTGCACCAGGGCCGGCCCGTGCTGGGCGTCGTCTACGCCTACGCCGCCCGCGCCGGCTACGGCGACCTGTTGGCCTGGGCGCTCGGAGCGCCGCTGACCCGCAACGGCGTAGTGCTGCCGTTTCCCCGTACCGGTGCCCCAGCCGTCGTTTTACTCAGCCAGGCCGCCGACCGGAAACCGGCCGTCAATGCGCGACTCTGCGCCCCGCGGCGCTACCGCGGCGAGCCCAGCATCGCCTACCGGCTGGCGTTGGCAGCCGCCGAAGAGGGAGCGGCGGCGGTTTCGCTGAACAGCCCCACCGACTGGGACGTGGCTGCAGGCCACGCCCTGCTCCTGGGCGCCGGTGGGAACCTCCACCGGATTGACGGTGCGCCGGTCGTCTACGACGCGCTGGGCGCAGCCGCCGTGGGCGATTGCGTCGGCGGGACGGGGTCAGCCCCGGCCGAACTGGTCCGCCGGCCGTGGGCCGAGGTGTTCGGACCGGTCCCGCATCCCGACGATGCGTACGGCCTGCTCGAGGCCGATCCGGCGCGTCTGGTGGCGGACGCGGCGCTGCTGGACCGGGCGCAGGGGTGCCTCCTGGGGCAGATCGCCGGCGACAACCTGGGCGCCCAAGTGGAGTTCCGGAGCGCAGCGGAGATCGCGCGGCTCCATCCCGACGGGCTGTGGAAGCTCGCCGACGGCGGACAGTGGGACATCTTGGCCGGCCAGCCCACCGACGATTCGGAGCTGGCGCTGGCGCTGGCGCGGTCCATCGTCCGGACTGGCGGCTACGATCCGGCCGCGGCGGCCGCAGCGTACGCCGGCTGGTTCGGCAGCGGCCCCTTCGACGTGGGCATCACCACCGCCACCGCCCTGGGACCGGCCCTGGCGGCGCTGCG
>JAAYUB010000047.1 GCA_012517875.1 Acidobacteriota bacterium
GGCCGCATCCAGATTGGTAGACAGGAGCAATATAGTCTGTGACTCCGGAAGCAATCACCACGTCCAGACAGAACGCGCCCCTCTCCAGGGGAAGGGTGTGTTTTGTCTTGACGGGAGCGCTCTTCTCATAGATGAGGGTTGATGGGTGAGGATTGGAAACGAACCCCGAGCCCCGAGCCGCGAGCCAAGGTGCCAGAACCCAGGTCCGAGTACGATTACGAATTACGAGCACGCCATCTGAATTCCGATGTCCGATTTACGAAGTCCGAATCATTCACCACGAAGGCACGAAGGACACAAAGCATTTTGAGGGTTAGTGCTCGTAATCGAAATCGTGATCGGCGCGTCATCGACGGTGACGGGGTCGGATCAATCAGCCATCGCGCCACGATCCCGGCCCTGGCGGGCCGGGCGCGTGCCGAACGCTCAACGATCAACCGTTTCCAACCTGCGAACTTGAGAACCTGTGAACTTGGGAACCTGGGAACCTGGGAACGTTCCAACCTTCAAATTTTCAAACGGCTCGGTCACGATCACGATGACGATTACGAGCACGAAATCTAAAGCCCGATGAAAAGCTCCAGCAGGGCCAGGTCCAGGACGTCCAGGAGACCATCAGCGTTCATGTCGCCGTTCCAGGAGGCCGGGATCTCCGTCTCGACCAGACTGTCGGCCAGCAGCCGGGCGAGAAGCTCGGCGTCGATGGCGTCGACCGCCCCGTCCAGGTTCAGATCCCCGAGCAGCGGCGGGGCGGCATAGGCGATCCCGGTGAGGTAGCCGCCGGCGCCGAGGGTGTTTTGGGGCTGCGTGCGGAGATTGGTCAGCACTCCCGTCGAGGGATTCACAGCGAAGGTGGTCACGTTCCGGTGGCCGGTGTTGGCGACGAACAGGTGGGTGCCCGCCCGGCTGAGAGCCATCGCCGTGGACCCCATGCCGCCCGCCTGAAAGGGCGAGCCGGCCACGGCGGTCAGGAGCGTGCCGGCGCCGGCGCCGGTGATCCGGAACACCCCCACCCTGCTGTAGGTCCGGTCGACGACCATGTAATAGCCGGCTGGATGGCGGATGCCGAAGATCCCATCATCGAGTCCGGAGACGAAGGGGTTGCCGGAAACCGCCGTGGGGACGCCGGCCGCAAGGGTGTACGCCTCGCTCTGGCCGACGGTCTGGTTGTGATACGAATACATGAACAGCCGGCCCCGGCCGTCCGTCGCGTAAGCCAGCGGCCAATGGCCGTCGCTGGTGAAGGGGGAGCCGGGCAGAGGGTTGAGCGCCCCCGTGGTCGCGTTCACACCGAAGCCGGCGAAAAGCGTGGTGGCCCGGTTGCCGCCCGTGTAGACGGACGTCCCATCGCGGCTGAACGCCAGTGCGTACGGGAACACCCCGTTTCCCACGAAACAGGGGCTGTCGGCGGACAGCGCGGCGGTTGATGCGGTGATGACGAAGCTGGCCAGTTGGCCCGGCTCCACCGCTTGATCGAGTTGGTCCCGGGCGACCACCAAGGGCGAACCGGACGGATGCACGGCCACCGCGGCCCAGGCCCAGCGGTTCACCGGATCGGCCGGCCCGGGTGGCAGAGTCAGGGGGCTGAACGGCATAGGAGTGAGCGAGCCGTTGTCCAGGTTGACCGAGTAGGCACTCAGGGTGTTGGATCCCCCGTTGATGACGTACAGCCGCGCGTGGGCGGGATCGAAACACATCCGCTGGCACATCAGGTTCTGGGAACCGTTTCCTCCGGTGGTCATGGGAAAACCGGAGAGCAGCGTCAGCGTTCCGTCCGCCTCGTTCACGCCGTAGCCGTATAGCTGGTTGGGGCCTCCGTTCACGTCATTGAGCACATAGAGGAAGCCGGCCTGGACGAATGAGGCGCCGGATGCGCTGACTAGCAGACCGCAGAACACCCACAGCCACACGGTGTGTTTTGACTGAGTCATGATCTCCCCGTTGTAGCAGCCCGGATGTATGTCTACTATCTTGCCGATCTGCGGGGATTTTGTCAACAGGGTGACGCCACGCGGCCGGACTGTCCGGAGCTCGCCGGTCGAGCGTCGCCCCCCGAGCTCCGAAGTCTGCGGGACGGCTGATTCAGCGCGCAGGACCCGGAGGGCACGGAGGGATGCATCGGGTATTGACAATCGGCGAGTCGGAGAATCGGGAGACGGGAGACGGGAGACGGAGCAACCATGAACGATCAGCCATCAACCATTTCGAACTTGTGAACCTGCACACATCGAAACATCGCCCGATTTTGACACGATGATTCTCGAAGGCGGGCGCCCGGCCCGCAGGGCCGGACTGGATCTCCGGTTGGTGGGAGCCATCACCATCGTGCCTGGCGCCACGACCCCGGCCCGCCGGGCGCGTGACGAAAGGGGTGTCGGATCCGATCCCGTTGCTGACGCTAACGCGCATGATCATGATTACGAGCACGCAATCCGAATTCCGATGACCGCGAGCCTCGAGCCACGATCATGATCACGATCACGATCACGAACGGGCCCTGAGTCCCGGCGGGAGCGGCGTGTGGTAGAATGGTCGCAACGCGTTCGATGCTCACCAAGACTCGGGGCTGGAGGTGGCCATGGCCGGAGCCGGGATCCGAAAGATCGCCATCAACACGGGCGGCGGCGACGCGCCCGGACTCAACGCGGTGATCCGCGCGGCGGTCATCGCCGCGCTCAACCGCGGCTGGGAGGTGTGGGGCATCCGCGACGGCTACCACGGCATCCTCAGTCCGGAAAAGTACCCGAACGGCGGCGTGATCCGGCTGACGGCCGACTCGGTGCGCGGGATCACCCACTTGGGCGGCACGATCCTGGGCACCACCAACTGGGGCAACCCCACCAAGTACCCGATGCCGGGCCCCGATGGCCAGCTCCGGGAGGTTGATCGCACCGGCGAGATTGTCGACTACTTCGGCCGGGAGGGGATCGACGCCCTGGTGGCCATCGGCGGCGACGGTTCGCTGACCATCGCGATGGAGCTGGTCCGCAGGGGGCTCAAGGTCATCGGGGTGCCCAAGACCATCGACAACGACCTGGACAAGACGGTCATCACGTTCGGCTTCGACACCGCGGTGTCGTTCGCCACCCAGTGCATCGACCGGCTCCATTCCACCGCCGAGGCACACCACCGCGTCATGGTGGTGGAGGTGATGGGCCGCTATGCCGGTTGGATCGCCCTGAACACGGGCATCTCCGGCACCGCCAACGCCATCCTCATCCCGGAGATCCCGTACGATCTGGCCCAGGTGGCCGAGAAGATCCGCCAGCGCGAGGCCCGCGGCCGGCATTTCTCCATCGTCGTGGTGGCCGAGGGCGCCAAGCCGAAGGACGGCACGGTGACCGTGGTCTCCAAGGAGGTGGGCAGGCTGGAGCGTCTGGGCGGCGTGGGCGCCATCGTCACCGATCAACTCCAGCAGCTCACCGGCAAGGAGTGCCGCCTGGTGGTGCTGGGCCACCTGCTGCGCGGCGGCAGCCCCACCACCTTCGACCGGCTGATCGCCCTGCGATTCGGCGCCGCGGCGATCCGGGGCCTGTCCGAAGGGCGGTGCGGCTGCATGGTGGCGCTGGACCCGCCCACGGTTCGCTACGTGCCCCTGGAGGCGGCCACCAGCCGGATGAAGTCGGTCCCCCTGGATTGCGATTCCATCCTCACCGCCCGCGAACTGGGCATCTGCTTCGGCGACTGAGCGCGGGCCGGAGTCCGGCACAGGAGGGCCGATGCTGCTGCTGTTCCTCATCGTCACGGGCGCCGTGGTCCTCTTCTTCACCGAAGCGCTGCCCGTTGAGCTGACCGCCCTGCTGGTGCTGGCGGCGTTGCTGGTGACGGGGGCGGTGACGCCTGAGGAGGGGCTGACCGGCTTTTCCAACCCGGCGACGGTCACCGTCACGGGGTTGCTGGTGATGAGCGCGGCCATCGAGAAGACGGGCGCCCTTCAGATCGTCGCCCGGCGCATCCTGAAGCTGTCCCGCCACGCGCCGGGCCGGGTGATGGCCATGCTGACCGGGGCGACGGGTGCGCTGTCCATGTTCCTGAACAACACCCCCGTGGTGGCCATGCAGCTCCCCATCGCCATCTCGCTGGCGGAGAAATCGCGGCTGGCGCTCTCCCGGCTGCTCATGCCCATCTCGTTCGCCGCCATTCTCGGCGGCACCTGCACCATGATCGGCACGTCCACCAACGTGCTGGTCGGCGCCCTCGCCGCCGAGCGGGGCTGGCGCATCGGCCTGTTTGACATCACCGGCATCGGCCTGGCGTACTTCGCCGTGGGCATGGCGTACATGGCCGTGGTGGGCGTCCGGCTGATCCCCGACCGGGACCGGCCGCAGGAGCTGTCCGAAAAATACTGCCTGCGGGAGTACATCGCCGAGGTGGAGGTGCTGCCCGGCTCGGCGTTGGTGGGCCAGCCGGCCGGTCCGCGCCTGACGCTCGACGGCGGGGAGCCGGTGGGCGTCGGCATCCTGGCGGTGGTGCGCGGCGAGCACAAATACCCGCCCGGAGAGGCACCCGCGCTCACCGCCGGCGACCTGCTCATCGTCAACGGCGCGGTGGACCGGCTGCTCCGGCTGCGCGAGCTGCCCGGCCTGCGCATCCGCCACGACTTCCACCTGGATGACCGGGCCCTGCAGTCGGGGCAGATCGTGCTCGCCGAGGGGATCCTGGCGCCGGCGTCGCGGCTGGTCGGCGCCACCCTGAAGGAGGCGGATTTCCGCCGCACCTACGGCGTCGTGGCGCTGGCGGTGCGGCGGCACGGCAAAATCCTGCGGGAGAAGGTTGGGCGGGTTCGGCTGAGTTTCGGCGACACGCTGCTCCTCCAGGGCGACCGCCAGCGGATGGATCAGCTGGGCAGCGTCGCCGACTTCCTCATGCTGGAACGGATCAAGCTGCCCCAGCCGCGCCGGGACAAGATCCCCCTGGCCGTGGGCATCTTCCTGACATGCCTGGTGCTGATGGGCGCCGGCGTGCTGCCCCTGACCACCGCCGTGATCGTGGGCGCCCTGCTCATGCTGCTGACGCGGTGCCTCCGGCTCCAGGAGCTCTACAACGTGCTCCCCTTCAAGATCATCCTGCTGCTGGGCTGCCTCATCCCGCTGGAGCGGGCCATGGAGCGCAGCGGGGCGGCCGACGGCATCGCCCACGCCCTGCTCCGCGTGGCAGGCGACGGGCGGCCGCTCCTGGTTCTGGCGCTCCTGGCCGTGGTCACGCTGGTGCTGACCGAGATCATGTCCAACACGGCCTCGGCCGTCCTGATGGCCCCCGTCGCCTTCGCCCTGGCCGCCCAACTGGGCGTCTCGCCCAAGCCGCTCGTGCTGGCAGTGATGTTCTCGGCATCGTTCTCGTTCCTGACGCCGGTGGGCTACCAGACCAACACCATGATCTACGACGTGGGCGGTTACCGCTTCACCGACTTTGCCCGGGTGGGTGCGCCGCTCACCGCGCTGCTGCTGAGCGTGTCGGTGGCGCTGATACCGTTGTTCTGGCCATTCTGACAGGAGGCATCATGACGAACGATGCGCGCGCCGACAGCAACTTCCCCAATTTCGAGAACCAACCGCTCACCCGGGGGGAGTACATCCAATCGGTGATTCACCTGTACCGCGGCGAGATGCAGCGGGCGGTCACCTGGCGCTCGCGGCTGGACACCACCACCAACTGGGCCATCGTGGTCACCGTCACTGCGCTGAGCTATGCGTTCGGAGCTGTGGAGCACCCGCACATCATCATCATCCTGGCCAACGTCATCATCCTGACGCTGCTCTGGGTGGAGGCGCGGCGCTACCGCTACTACGACGTCTGGCGGACGCGCCTGCGCAAGATCGAGGAGAACTTCTTCGCCCCGCTCCTGCGGCGCGACCTCCAGAGCCCCGACGCGCGCTGGGGCAGCATCGTCGCCGAAGACTTCCTGCACCCCCGCTTCAAGATCGCCTTCATCCACGCCCTGAAGGCGCGGCTCATGCGCAACTACGCCACCCTGTTCCTGATCACGCTGGCGGCCTGGCTGGTAAAGATCAGCGTCTGGTCGCCGCGGGGCCACCTGGAGGAGGGGCTGGCGTTTTCCTGGGCGCGGTTCTACGGGGCCATGGGCTTCTCGACCCTGTCGCCGGCCGTTGTCCTGGCCGTCCAGGCCGCCTTCTACGGGTTTCTGGCGGTGGTGATGCTCTTCGTCCGGGTGCCGTACGGCTACAGCGGGGAGATCCACGAGATCACCCCGGACCGCGAGTTCTGGGACCGCTGACGGCGGCCGCCGGCCGCCGTCAGCCGATGTGGGCGGTGGGCTCCACGATTTCCAGCCAGGAGAACCAGAGCGGGTGCCGCCGCTTGTACCAGCGGAGCACCTCCAGCAGCTTCGCCTGCTTCGCCTCGGGGATGGCCTCGGGCAAGATCCGGTCGAAGTAGATCCGGATGTGTTCGTCGCCGCAGAACTCGAGGGCCTCGGTGCAGAGCGTCTGCAGTTCGTTGCGGATCCGGCCCGAATCCGAGATCTTGACGGGGCGGGTCTCGTAGTCCTCGCCGGCCAAAAAGCGGTTGAGCAGCGGGTTGAACACCAGCCGGCTCTGGTTCGGCGTCTCCATCATGCGCAGGGTGAAGGTGATCAGCTTGTCCCCGCGCGGGGCGGCCAGCCGGACGGTGGACCGGAACACGTTGGTTTCGATCTGCTTCACGCCCGGTGCCCCGGAGTACGGGTCCGCCTGCATGTAGCCGCAGACGGCCAGCACGTCCCATTCCTTCTCAGGGAAGAAGTCGTCCACGTGGATCAGCGGCTTGTGCACCGGGATGCCGGCGTCGATCCCCTCGTGGATGAGGCGGCGGAACTCCTGCACCGTGGCGGCGTCGGCGGAGCGGCCGATGATCGCCTCCAGACGGGCCTTGAAGTCGTCGGCGTCGGGGTTGAGGCTCATCACGTCCTGCTCGCGCTGGTACGGCAGGTCGAAGCGCGAGGTGAAGGGGACCAGCGAGGCCTCGAGGTTCAGCATGGGGGCCAGGCTGGCCGCCTGGATGGCCTCGGCCGACGCAGCGTAACCGTCCACGAGGAACAGGTGGAGGTCGCCGCCGGCGTCGCGCCAGGTGCCCACGCGATAGGTGGGGGCGTAGGTGCCCGACTCGGTGAACGCCTCCAGCCCGGAGGGAAGGACGAACCCGTCGTCGATGATGTGCACGCCCTGGGCCGCCCACTGCCGCCACAGCTCGCCGATGCGGGGCTCGCGGCTCTTACCGCGAAGGGTCCAGACGTGAATGTGATCCCGCTTGATGCCGGGGTAGCATTGCTCGATGGCCCGGACCACCAGCGCCCGGTCGGTGCGGAAGGTGATGAGCAGGGACTCGAGGGCCGCCCGCGCCACGATCTCGCGCGGCAGGAACAGGTTGCCCACGTAGCCCTCGTACGGCCGCGAGACACGCAGCGGCTGGTTGAACAGGTGCAGTACGGTGAGCGCCCCGTTGGGACTCCCCTTGGCGAAGCGGGAGGTGTTCTCGAGGGTGTCGATGGCCGCCCCCCAGACCGTGATCCCGCGCGCTTTGATCTCGCCGTAGAAATCCTCCCAGCGGTAGGACGGGTCGTTGAGCATGCGCACCACCCGCTGGTCCAGCCAGCGCGCCACTTCGGGGCGCGCGTACACCCGGCCGAAGCCGAGCTGCGGGTTGGAGCCCATCTCGGGGGTCTCGCCGGCCTTGGGCATGAGCCCCTCGCCCATGCAGACCATGATGGCGTGGTTTTCGGGGAGCTGGCGGGTCAGGTACCAGAGGCTCTCGCTCAGCGCGTAGGCCGAGATCGCGTCGGCATCCTTCTTGACCTGGTTGAGGCCGGCCTTGTCGAGCTTGGCACCCTCGCCGAAGCGCCCGAAAAGCAGGGTGCCCAAGGCCGTCACCGCAGCGCCCATGGCGAAGAGCCGCTCCATGCGGCCGTCGAGGAAGGAAATCTCCCGGGTGAATTCCTTGGCCGGCTCGCCGCTGAGCCACCGGACCTCCACGTCGTCCAGCCAGAGATGGAACCGGCCCAGGATGGGCCGGGTGTCGAATGCCCATTGGGCAATGAGATCTTGCTGGTCCTGCATCATTTCGTTCATGCGTCGGACTCCTGAAAAATGATGGTAGCCATGATGTTCATTATGTTGACGTTGGACAATACCAGTCTACGGCTTTCAGGCCGTTATTGCAAGACCGATTCGCTTTGAGAGCCGGGAGCGGACATCGGACTTCGGACATCGGATATCGTGCTCGTCAGTCGTGATCGTGATCGTAATCGTGTTCGTAATCGGACTTGGGGCCTGGGTTCTGGGACCTTGGCTCGGGGCTCGGGGCTCCCGGTTCGGGTCTCGGGATCCGGGTTTCGTTGCCAACCCTCATTCATCAATCCTCAACTGTCCCCAACCTGCGAACTTGAGAACCTGTGAACCTGCGAACGTTCTCAATTCACCCATTCACCCATTGCTCCCTCTACCATTTGGTTGCGGCCGACATTCCCATTGACAGGGCTGCAGCCATCCAGTAGCATGACTTGGACGTGCCGTCCCGTCGGCACGGAGCATCCGGGCCGAGGCGGCCCGCTCACGAAGACGAAACGCATGAACGGCTCCGATCCCCTGATCATCCCCCGCGCGCAGCATCCGATTTCCCGAAGGAATATCAGTTCGAACGTGCTCAAGGTGCTGGCGCACCTGCGCCGTAACGGCCACACGGCCTACATCGTGGGCGGCGGGGTCCGCGATCTGTTGCTGGGGCGCCGGCCCAAGGACATGGACGTGGTCACCGACGCCACGCCAGCCCGGATCAAGAAGATCTTCCGCAACTGCCGCCTGGTGGGCCGCCGCTTCCGGCTGGCCCACGTCCACTTCCGCGATGAGATCGTGGAGGTGGCCACGTTCCGCTCGCCCGTCGAGGACACCGATGACGCGCCGGCTGAGGCGCACGCCGGACCGGAGGAGCTGCCGCCGCGGCTGGCCGGCATCGTCAAGAGCGAGGACGGCCAGATCCTGCGCGACAACGTGTTCGGCACGCCGGAGCAGGACGCCCGGCGGCGCGACTTCACCCTCAACGCCCTCTTCTACAACATCGATGATTTCGCCATCATCGACTATGTCGGCGGCTACCAGGACATCCAGGACCGCCGCATTCGCTCCATCGGCGACCCGAACCAGCGCTTCATCGAGGACCCCGTCCGGATGATCCGGGCGGTGCGCTTCGCCGCCGCGCTGGGCTTCACCCTCGACGCCGAGACGCACGCCGCGCTGCTGGCCCACCGCGGCCTCATCGTCAAGGCGTCGTCGGAACGGATGTTCGAGGAGGTCCGCAAGCTGCTGCTGCTCGGCTCGGCCCGCCCCATCTTCGAGCTGCTCCACGCGACGGGACTGTTCACCCTTGTCTTCCCGGTGGCGCAGGCTGCCCTACCCGAGGGGGAGGGGGGGTGGTATTACGAGCACCTGCGCCGCGTGCTGGACTGGGTGGACGCCCGCGTGGCCGCCGGCGAGGCGGTGGACCTGGCCCTGCTGTTCGCCCTCATGTTCGGCCCGCTCATCGAACGGCGGGCCGGCGATCTCCAGGGCGACGAGCCCATGAGCGCCGTGACGGCCTACAAGCAGACCGTCGGCGAGTTCGTGGCCGAGATGGCCCCCAGCGTCCGGATCCCCAACATCGTCGGGCTGGGGATCCGGGACATCCTGAGCAACCAGTGGCGCTTCCACCGGAACCAGGGCCGCCGGGCTGCCCGGCTGCTGCGGATGCCGGTGTTCGCCGACGCCTGGACCTACTTCCGGCTCATCCACGGGAGCACGGGCCGCGGCCCGGAGCTGTGCGCATGGTGGGAGTCGTTCCTGCAGGGCCAGGCGGTGCCGGAGAGCGCCGCCGCGGCCGCCGGGTTCGCCCCGCCGGCCAAACGCCGCCGGCGGCGCCGCCGGAGAGGCCGCCGCGGGCCGGGCGAGGGGCCGGCCGCGCCGCCGAACGGGGAGCCCGCCGAAGGCTGGACGGGATCGGGCCTGAGTTTTTAGTCCATCACGGGGAGTGCCGAGCATGAGGACGATCATCAACGCGCACCAGTTCCTGAGCCTGTCCGCGTCGATCAACTACCAGCTGTCGGCCTCGCCCATCAACTGGCGGGCCGTTCTGGCCCTGGTGGTGGGCAACCGCCTCGACGAGGCGGACAACGAGATCATCCTGGAGGCACTCCACTACCTGGGCGAGGCGTACGGGCAGACGAAGCGCCGCCTGGGGCCGTACGCCATCATCCACCCCATCCGCGCCATGGCCCTGCTCAGCCGCGCGGTGGAGAAGTTCACCCTCCTCGACCTGCTCACCATCCTCTTCCACGACAAGCAGGAGGACATCACGGCGGACCGCTACCCGGCGGACGCCTGGCGGTCGCTGGAGGTGCATTACGCCGCCCTCATCCGCCGGCTCAAGCCCGAGGATGAGTGGTTCCTCAACGAGCGGCTGGAGATCCTGGCGATCCAGCCCGGCGAGAAATACTACAACTACCTGGGCCGGATGCTGGAGCGCGCCCACCAGACGCCGGAGCTGGTCCGCATCAAGCTGGCCGACCGGTTGGACAACACGCTGGACCTGCGCATGGACCTGTACAGCGACAAGGCCGACATCGAGTGCTACGAAATGATCTTCGCGCTGCTGTTCACCGAGACGCGCGCCCGCTTCTGCGTGCGACCACCCCACCCGGTGCCGGGGAAGATCAACGGCGCCCGCCGGCTGTACCAGATGTTCAAGAACGCGGTGTTTCTCTCGCTGCTCCGCGACGCCGGACTGGACCGCATCGACACGGCCTGCGAGCGCCTGTTCGCCACCATCGCCCGGACCAGCCTGTCGGAGGCGCAGCGCATCCTGCAGCACATCTTCATGTACCACCTGCAGGAGATGCAGGACCAGCGGGCGATCCTGATGGACGTGATGACGTACTGCCAGCAGGGCGCCGTCACGCGGGTCACGCCCACGAGCGCCACTCACCGGCTGGACGGCCTGTTCAAGTACCGCTTCGATCACGAGGACAAGGAGACCCGCAACCGCAGCCTGGACGAGCTCTACAAGGACAAGCCCCTGATGGCCGAATCGGCGCTGGCTTTTATGGCGGTGTTTTCCAGCTTTCTGATGGATCCCGACTTCAAGATCCGGGGCATCGACGCAGCAGGCATCCATCCGGATTCGGCCGGGCCTGAGGCCTGATCGTCGCTGTTCACTCAAAGTTGAGGGTTCGTGCTCGTAATCGTAATTCGTAATCGTAATTCATAATCGTTATCGAACCGTTTGAATGTTTGAATGTTTGAACGTTCACAGGTTCTCAACAGTTGATAGTTGATGGTTGATCGTTGAGCGTCCGGCACGCGCCCGGCACTTTCGGGCCGGGATCGTGGCGCAATGGCTGATTGATCCGACCTCGCCACCGTCGATGACGCGCCGATCACGATTTCATTATGAGCACGATTAAGAGCACGAACCCTCATAATTCTTTGTGTCCTTCGTGCCTTCGTGGTGAACGATTCGGACTTCGGAAATCGGACATCGGATTTCGTGCTCGTAATTCGTAATCGTACTCGTAATCGTGATCGTAATCGGACCTGGGATCTGGGTTCTGGGCCCTAAGGTCCGAATTCCAGTTCCCAGCACCCAGGTCCCAGGTCCCGGATCCCATCTTCCATCAACCGCACGAATGGACTCGTATCTAGACAGCCAATAAAATTTAAGCAATAACCAATAATCCGAAATGACCAATGACCATTCTTCAATGAAAAATGATCAATGAATCCCTGTTCCCATTCACCTATTCACCTATTCACCTATTCACCTATTCACCTATTCACCTATTCACCATCCTCCTATCCCTGGCCATGCCTCTCACTTGGGCATACAATAGATCAGTTACTTCATCGCCGGAGCGAGGCCGTGAACCGCAGCGAACGGTGCGTGCTCTTCGACTGGGGGGACACCTTGATGGTGGATTTCCCCGGTTGCCGTGGGCCGATGATCGGCTGGCCGAAGCTGGCGGCGCTGCCGGGGGCGGCCGAGACGCTGGCCGCCCTGCACCCCGCGTGGACGCTGGCGCTGGCCACCAATGCCGCCGATTCGGACGAGGCGCAGATCCGAGCCGCCCTGCGCCGGGTGGATCTGGATCGATGGCTCGACCGCGTCTACTGCTACCGGCGGATCGGCCACCCCAAGCCGAGCGCGGCGTTTTTCGAATCCGTCCTGCGCGATCTCGGCCTGGTGGCGCCGCGCGTCGTCATGGTGGGCGACGATTACGACAAGGACGTGCAAGGGGCGCGGCAGGCGGGCCTGCGCGCCGTGTGGCTCAACCGGCGCACCGGCGACCGGCCGGAGGGAGAAGGTCTCCGAACCATCCTGGATCTGGGGGAATTGCCGGGCGTTCTGGAGAATTGGGAAAGGTGAATCGGTGAAACGGTATCCGTGCTCGTAATTCGTAATCGTGCTCGCAATTCGTAATCGGATCTGGGACCTGGGTTCTGGGTCCTGGGTCCTAGGGTTCGAATTCCAGGTCCCAGCACCCAGGACCCGGTTCCCAAGTTCACAGGTTCGCGGATAGTTGATCGTTGATGGTTGATCGTTGAGCGTTCGGCACGCACCCGGCCCTGGCGGGCCGGGATCGTGGCGCGATGGCTGATTGATCCGATCCCGTCACCGTCGATGACGCGCCGATCACGATTTCAATTACGATCACGATTACGAATTACGATTACGAGCACGAACCTTCAACTTTCAACCATCAACTATCAACTATCCACCATCATCGATCAACTCTGCAGATTGAATGCGACCTCGATGAGCACGATTTCCGGGCGGTTGCCCACGCGGACGGGCGGGCCCCATGTGCCGAAGCCGCACGACACGTAAATCTGCGTGCCGCCAATCCGCCCGTACCCGTAGCTGATGGGATAGATCGAACGGGTGATCAGGCTGAGCGGCCAGAGCTGGCCGTGGTGGGTGTGCCCCGACACCTGCAAGTCCACGCCGTGCCGCGTCGCGTCGTCCAGCCGGAACGGCTGGTGGTCCATGAGGATCACGGGCCGGGCGCGGTCGGCGGCGCGGAGCACCTCGGCCAGCGGCCTGCGCTCGGCGCCGGTGAAGCGGCCCTTCATGCGGTCCTCGCGGCCGGCCAGCCAGATCCCGCCCGGCAGCGCCACCGCCTCGTCGCGCAGCACCCGGATGCCGTGCGCCTCCAGGTACCGCACCGCCGGCTCGGCGCCGCCGATGTACTCGTGGTTGCCGGTGCACGCCCAGACGCCCAGCGGCGCGCGCAGCTGAAGCAGCTGCCGGCCCAGGTCCTGGCGGATGACGGGCTCCAGGTCCTCATCCACGATGTCGCCGGGCAGGAGGATGAGATCGGGTCTCAGTCCGGCCACCGCGGTCACCAGGTCGCCCACGAGTGAGTTACCCACGAGGGTGCCCAGGTGGATGTCCGACGCCATGGCGATCCGCAGACTCGTCCGGCCCTCGACCACCTTGGGGATCGTCACGGCCAGGCGGCGCACCTGCGGACTGCGCGCATTCCAGAAGCCGAAGCCCACGGTGAGGGCGGCGGCCGCCAACACCGCGGCGAAGGCAACCAGGCGGGCGCAGGGCAGATGGTCCGTCACCGCCGCCGGCAAGATGTGGAACCAGCGGTGCAGCAAGCGCAACAGGTCCACCAGCACCGCGCCGAGGATGAGATACAGCATCAGCGCCAGCCAGAAGGAGCCCACCCAGACCAGCACCGTGGCCGGACCGATCCAGTCGGTGCGTTCCAGCAGGCGGCCGGCGATGAACGCCGCCGCGCCCAGTCCGAACACCACCGTGACGACGATCCGCCACGGCGAGCCGGCGGGGAGGGCCTGCCAGCCGCGCCGGAAGATGTAGGCGTTCAGCAGGAAGTACAGAATGAAAAAAACAGAAAAAAAGATGATGAAGCTGGCTTTCATGGCAGCGGCTTCTGGCGACCTCGCGAGGCGGCATCCGACGCGACGGCGACGCGCAGTCGGCCGGTTGAGACAGCCATTGTAGGCAGACCTACGGTGGCGTTCAACGGCAAACTTGGGCCGGCCGCCCTTGACATCGCCGCCCTGTTGGTTTATGAGGGAGGCCACACCCCTGCGGGGGCAGGATCGGCGGAGGAGGCAACCATGAAACACGTTGCGCGATGCGCGTTTCTGACAGCGGCGCTGGCGCTGCTGGCCGGCGCGGCGGCCGCCCAGGCGGTCGCCGGGCCCATGGTGAAACTGGACCGGTTCGTCGTCTGCGCCAACGTGGAGAACCGCGAGCCGGTGGGCGAGGCAGACACGTTCCCCGCCACTACCGAGAAGGTGTTCGCCTTCGTGGAATTGAAAGAGGTCGCGGTGGACACTGAGATCGCCGTCGTCTGGTTTCACGACGAGCGCGAAGCGGGCCGGACCACCCTGGCAGTCCGGCAAGGAGCGCGCTGGCGCACCCACGCCTACAAGACGCTTCACAACCGCACCGGCGCCTGGCGGGTCGAGGTGCTCGATGCCGGCGGCGCCAAGCTGGGCGATGCTTCATTCACGGTGGAATAGCGGCGCATGTTGGCGCCGCGATAAAAAAAACGGGGCGGACCCGGTGTCCGCCCCGAAGCCATGGGTAGGGAGGTAGGTCCCCGGCGGACGACCGCGCCGCCCGCCGGGACGGCGATGCTCATTTGTCGCCGGTGGCGTATTGGATGCCCTTGCTCTTGGCCTGCTCGGTGACGATGGCGCGCACCTGCTCGTCGAAGCCGCCCTTGCCCGCCGCCTTGCGCATCTCCTCGTTGATGTATTCCTGGCGCTTCTTCACCAGCTCGGCGATTCGGGCCTGGATTTTCCGGCGCTCCTCGGCCTTGGCCTTGAGGTAGGCCGCCTGCTGCTCTTTGGTCAGATTTTTCATCTCGGCGGGGAGTTCGTCCGCCTTTACCTCCTCGAGCTTGACCCGGTTGTCCTTCAGGTCGTCCACCAGGTCGCCGCCGCCCTGAACGGCCTTGCCGGTGCTGGCGTTGTAGGCCAGGCGGTCGGCCGCGGCGGGCGCGGCGGCGGCCTCGGCGGCCACCTGCTTGGCCATGACCTCGCCCCGTTTCCTCTCGCTGCCATAGGGGACCAGGGTGCGGCCGACTTCGGCGTTGAGTTTCGCCAGCTCGGCGTCCATGGGCGTGCTCACCACCTGCATGTCGCCCGACTGGCCGATGGCCACAAACTTCCCTTCGGCGCGGCCGGCGATGTCCTGCCAGACGGGGGTGGTCTCGCCGTGATTGCCGCACTGGACGGTGTTGATGATCAGGTCCTTCTTGACGGCAGCCTCGCAGGTCTTCGGGTACTTGACGTCATCGGGGTAGTCCATGTGGGGCGGGCAGTCGCCCACCAGGAAGATGATCTTGAGCACGCCCCGATCGGCACTCCAGGCCACCTTGGCCACGGCCTCGTGCAGCGCCTGGTTCACCGACTCGGGGGTGTCGCCGCCGCCGCCGGCCTGGAACTTCTGGAGGTTGGCATAGACGGCGTCGATGTCCTCGCTCAGGTCGTAGAAGCGGGTGACATATTCGTCGCCCCGGTCGCGGTAGCCGATGAGGGCGATCTTGAGCCTGGGCGTCGGTTTGGCTGAAACCATTTGGTTGGCGATGGACCAGATCTTGAGCTTGGCCCCCTCGATGAGGCCGCCCATGGAGCCGGTGGTGTCCAGCACGAAACAGACCTCGATCCGGGGCGCCTCCGCGGCGGCGGCGGGCGTGTCGGCCTGGACGGCGGCCGCGGCCGGGGCGGCCGCAGCCGCCAGGAGCAGCGCCAGGACCAGGAGGGTGTGACGGGCGGTTCGGGTGTTCATGTTCGTCTCCTTAGCATTCATGATGTCGGTTGCGGTTCATTCCACGATTTCGTAGACCGTATCGTCGAGTGCGACCTGGACGTTGCGGCCCACCGAAAGCCACTGCGGCATGCTGGGGTGCTTGCCCATCAGGTCGAAGTATTCGGCGGAGTTGAACTTGACCTGGACGCGCCGGGCGCCGGGCTTGGCCTGGACGTTGGCGTCGATCCACTGGCTGCCGTTCTGGAAGAAGTTGCGGCCGGCGATGAAGCGGCTGGCCTGGGCGCTGATCGCCTGGTCCACCCGCGTGCGCTCCGGGGCGGCGGTCCCGGCATAACCCTTGCGGGCGTGATCGTTGGCCTCCGCCGGGGCGGAGACGACCTCGGCCTGCTTCAGGGTGCTGTTCGACTGGACGCCGCCCACCACTCCGGCGCCGCTGGACTCGTCCTTCATCTCCTTGTAGCGGCGGCGGGTTTCGGTGACCAGCTTCTCGTCTCCGTCGATGGCCTGCAGGGTGCGGCTGGTCACCGGGACGTTGCGCCGGCTCTCATCCTCGACGATGAGGTAGGCGGTGTAGGGGGTGACGATGCCGTAGAGGCGGGCCAGGCGGGTGACCTCGTCGCGCAGTTCGGCGCTCTCGCCGTGCAGGCGGATCTGGTCCAGCAGGAAGCCCACCCGGCGCGTGGCCCACAGGCGGGCGATGAAGCCGTGCGCCGCGTCGCGGGCGGGGAACTCGGCCGCGTAGGTGAAGGTGCGGGCGCGGCCGTTGACGGAGCCGCTCAGCTTCACCGTGGCGGCGCCGCTGCCGGTGTAGCGGCCGAACAGCACCAGTTGCTCGCCCTTGAACAAATCGGGCAGCGCGGTGGGATAGGTCTTGGCGATCTTCACGGGGCCGGACACTTCCAGCCTGGGATTGGCCAGCACGGGCATGCTGATCTTGGCGTAGAAGTTGGACACCTTGACCTCGATGTCCTCGCTGGGCAGCACGTACTGGCTGGCGGCGCGGGTCTCCTCGGCCAGGCGGTCGAGCAGCTTGGTGTTGATGTCGGTGCCGATGCCGAAGCAGAACACCCGCACCGCCCGTCCGCCTGCGGCCGAGCGGGCCCGGTCCAGGATCTGCTTCTCGTCGGTGCTGCCGATGGTGGGCTTGCCGTCGGTGAGGAACACCACCACGTACGGCCGGTCGGCGGCGCCCGCGCCCGCCGCGGGGGTGAGCGCCGCGGCCAGGGCGTCCTCGATGGCGGTGCCGCCGATGGGCTTGAGCTCCTTCACGAAGGCGGCGGCTTTGGCCAGATGGTCCGCGTCCGCCGGGGCCAGCCGGCTGAAGAGCGGCTCGGCTTCGGTGGCGAAGCGGACGATCTCGAAGCGATCGCCGGCGTTGAGGTTCTGCAGGCAGAACTGGAGCGCCCGCTTGGCTTGGTCCAGCTTGCCGCCGTCGGCCATGGAGCCGGAGGTGTCCAGGACGAACACCACGTCCTTCTGGACGATCTGCTCGCCGGCGAGCCGGACGGAGGGCGACGCCAGAAGCAGGAAGTAGCCGCCGTCGGTGTCGTCGCCGTTCCGGCTGGCGAGGAGACTCAGACCCACGTCTCCGTCGGGCCGGGTGGAGTAGAAGAGCTGGAAGTCGGTGTCGGGCCGCGCGTTGCTGGTCTCATAGCCGGCCACGGCATGGCGGGCGTCGGGGCGGCGCACCTCCACGGGGTGGCTGGGCGAGTAGACCGACTGCAGGTCGTGGGTGCTGCTCAACGCCACCTTGACGGAGACGCTGCCGACGGGCTGGGCGGAGAACTTCTCGGTGTTCAGCGGATAGACATACTCCACCAGCCCGCTCTCCTGGCGCAGCACCTGGGTGTAGCTCAGGCGCACGCGCTTGTCGCTGCGCGGCTCGATGGGGAAGATGCGCACCTTGAACAGCCCCTGCCCGGCGTACTCCATCAGGGCCGGGTCGCGCATGCGCCGGACGATGTCCTCGTAGACCTGCCGCGCCTTGGCGGCGTCGAGCAGTTCCGCCTCGGTCATCTTGCCGTCGATATCCATGGCGAAGCGGTCGATCTGGGCGCCCGCGGGGATCGGGAAGATGTACGTCCCCTCCAGCCGGGCGGACGTGGGATTGAAGAATGACTGGTCCACTTCGGTCACGGCCACCTGGTCGGTGATCGTGACGGTGACGTGGTGGTACTTGACGGCCAGCGGCGCGAATGCGTACGGCTGACCCGGGCCCGGATGCGGGTGCGGGGCGATGATGAGCCCGTCGGCCGGGGCGAAACTGGCCGCCAGTGCGGCGATGCAGATGATCAGGGCGAGGTGGGAAATGCGTCTCATCGGGGTCCTCCTGGTGGCGGTGGCGCCGTTTGGTAACTATTTGACCCGTCCGGCGGGGAAACGGATCATCGGCGCGGTCACTTTAGAGACGGCGGCGGTGCGGCCGGCTTGCAACTTTTTTGCAGACAGGGCCACGGCCGCGCGGTTCATGGCGGTTAAGATGCTGCGGGCGGCTCATTTGGCGGCGTTGACAGGTACGGGGCTTCAGGGACCCGGGACACTCAGCCGGCCGCGGCGGAGGGGGCGTTTCGAGCGTCTCGTTCTCGGACGGCGCCGGCCGCGACCAGGCCTTGGCCGAGGCGGCGGAGGCGTCCATCCCGAGCCAGGCGGAGAGTGTGGCCAGGACGAGTTCCCGGTCGTCCAGTCCGCTGATGCGGATGCCGTGGTCCGCCCGCGGCTGGATGATCTTCAGCGTGACCGCCTCGCCGGTGAGCTCCACGGCGCAGGCGGTCCAGGGGAGCGCAGACGCTGTAGTCGGGGTCCGGGACGTATTTGTATGAGCAATGCCGCTGTAATGTTAGCCGGTTGGCGCCGGCGAACCGTCCGTCAACAGCCGCCTTGCATTCCCCGTGGGCATCTCGTAAGATAAACGCCGTCCCATCTCATGAACCCCCATGGGAATGCAGTCGGGCGGAGTGACGCGGGTGGAATCCACGGATCTTCAGCGACAAGCGGCCAATCGCGAAAAGCGCCTCGTGGCCCTGAGCTCGGTGCTTGCGGCCGTCTTCCTCACCGGGATCAAGCTGGGCGTGGGCATCTGGACCAACAGCCTCGGCATCCTGTCGGAGGCGGCCCACTCGGGCCTGGACCTGGTGGCGGCGGCGGTAACGCTTTGGGCGGTCCGTGTGTCGGGCCATCCGGCCGACCGGGACCACACTTACGGCCACGGCAAGGTGGAGAACCTGTCGGCGCTGTTCGAGACACTGCTCCTGTTCCTGACCTGCGCCTGGATCATCTATGAGGCCTTCCGCCGGCTGTTCAGCCCGGAGCCGGTGGTGGTGGACGCCAGCGTCTGGGCGTTCCTGGTAGTCATCACGTCCATTGTCGTGGACGTGTCACGGTCCCGGGCCCTGCGGCGGGTGGCGGAAAAGTACGGGAGCCAGGCTCTGGAGGCCGACGCGCTCCATTTTTCCACCGACATCTACTCGTCGCTGGTGGTTCTGGTGGGCCTGGCCGGGGTGCGTGCCGCCGCCGCGTTCCACCTGCCGGTGCTCGAGAAGATGGATGCCCTGGCGGCACTCGGCGTGGCGGTGATCGTGGTGTGGGTGAGTTTCCAGCTCGGGCTGCGGTCGGTGCGCGACCTGCTGGACGCCGTGCCCCGCGACCTGCCCGAACGGATGACCGGCCTGATCCGGAGCGTGCCCGGCGTGGCGCGGGTGATCCAGTTGCGCGTGCGGCGGAGCGGGCCTGACCTGTTCGCCGACGTGACGGTGGCGGCTGCGTCGGGACTGCCGCTGGAGCGCGTCCATGCCATTGCCGACGCGGTGGAGACGGCGATCCGGGACGCCCATCCCCGGGCGGACGTCGTCGTCCACGTGGAACCCGACGCTGCGGGGACTGAGGGGATGGTGGCCGCGGTGCGCCTCCAAGCATCCCGTCTGGGCCTGGCCGCCCACGCGGTGCGGTTCTACGAGCGGGACGCCAGGCGGTCGGTGGAACTGCACCTGGAGGTGGACGAGGGGCTGAGCCTGGACGAGGCCCACGGCCAGGCCGACCGGTTCGAGCAGGCCCTGCGGCGGGAGCTGCCCGGAATCGCTGACGTGGTGACCCACCTGGAGCCGGTGGGCGACGGCTCGGCGGCCTGCCGGGCGGAGGCCATTCCCGCCGGCCGCATCCACGACGCGATCGCCGAGTTCCTGGCCGGCGAGGCCATCGCGGCGCAACCGCATGACCTGCAGGTCCAGCGGCTGGCTGATGGACTGTCGGTCTCGCTACACTGCGCCCTCGACCCAGGGACCGGCATCCGCGACGCCCACGACCTGACCGAGCGCATGGAGCGCTTCCTGAAGGCGCGCGTGTCCGGCGTGGCGCGGGTGGTTGTCCACACCGAGCCGCGGGACGCGTGAAACTTGCGGCAATTTGCGCTATCCTGACAGGCACAAGGAGGATGCGCCATGGCCCAAGACGACAACCAGCAGGCAGTGCCCCGGCCCCTGCAGCAGATGGCCGAGTCGTTCGACGACAGCGACCGCGAGTACATCGCCCGGAAGCTGCCGGGAAAACTGGCGCAACTCGAGCGGGCCCACCGCGACGTGGGCTACATCAACCGGCTGCTCCGCCGGGCGCGGCTCTTCTTCGACCTGCTGTTCGACAAGTCGTTCAAGACGAGCTGGAAGGTCTATGCCGTGAGTGGTGCGGCGCTGCTCTATTTCCTCAACCCGCTCGATATCATCCCGGACGTGATCATCGGGATCGGCTGGCTTGACGACGCCTACGTCCTGGGCTGGGTGATGAAGATCTACAACGACGAGATCGAGCGCTACATCGCCTTTCGCGGCCTGTCGGACCGCGAGTATCGGTGATCGGTTGCATCTCATTCACCATTAAGGCACACAATACACGAAGGATTTTTAGGGTCGGGGGATTGGACATCGGATCCCGGTTCCCGGTTCCTGGTTTCCAGGTCCGATGACCGCGTTAAGGGAACGAGCCTCTAGCCTCGAGTCTCGAGCCTCGATAATGATCGCGTGATCTTCAACTTTTTTCCGATCGGCATCATCTAACACCCCAGACAATGTTTGCTACCCATTTACGGCCGGTGACGCCTCCCGTCCACCGGCTTTTTTCTTCTGTTATAATCGGCCGAATGAACGAAGCGGGAGCACGCCCATGAACAGAATCCCGGCTGTGCTGGCCGCCGGCGCCTGCTGCGTGGCGTTCTGCGCCGGTGCGATCGGCGAGGCCGTCCCTGCGGACGACTGGCGGCACAAGGTGGATCCGGAGGTGGCGGCGCCGGGCGAGGCGCCGCGGGAGTTCCTGGTGGTACTGTCGGAGCAGGCCGACCTGTCCGGCTCCCGCCGGCTGGCCACCCACGCGCAGAAGACGGCGTGGGTGCATCGCCGGCTCCGCGAGACGGCGGCGCTCACCCAGGCCCCGGTGGTGGAAGCGCTCCGCGCCGCGGGAGCCGAGGTGCGGCCGTTCTGGATCGCCAATTTCATCTGGGCCCGCGGCGGTCACCACGCGGTGGCGGCGGCGGCCGCGCACCCCGACGTGGCGCTGGTCGAGGCCAATCCGCCGGCGGCGCCGGCGTTGCCGGTCCCGCAAGCGCGGCACACGGACAAGACCGTCGATATCCCGTGGGGGATCCTGAAGACGCGCGCACCCGAAGCGTGGGCGGCCGGCGCCCGCGGACAGGGCGCCGTTGTGGCGGGCGCCGACACCGGCTATGACTGGGATCACCCGGCGCTGATCCGCCAATACCGCGGCTGGGACGGCGCCGCCGCGACGCACGACCACAACTGGCACGACGCGGTGCACGCGGCGGGCAGCTCCTGCGGCGCCGACGCGCCCGAACCGTGTGACGACAACGGCCACGGCACCCACACCATGGGCACCATGGCGGGCGACGACGGCGCGGGCGCGGTGGTGGGCATGGCGCCGGCGGCCACCTGGATCGGTTGCCGGAACATGAACGCAGGCTGGGGGACGCCGGCCACCTACATGGAGTGTCTGCAGTGGTTCGTCGCCCCCACCGACGGGGCGGGGCAGGATCCCGATCCGGCCCGGGCGCCCCACGTGATCAACAACTCGTACAGCTGCACCGCGTCGGAGGGGTGCAGCGATCCGGCGGCGCTGCTGCTGGCGGTGGAAAACGTCCGCGCCGCGGGAATCTTCATGGCCGTGTCGGCGGGCAACTCGGGCCCGGCCTGCGGCTCGGTGTATGATCCGCCGGCCATTTACGACGCGGTGTTCACCGTGGGATCCGCCGACGGCGACGACGTGGCCGCCTCATCCAGCAGCCGGGGGCCGGTGACCCGCGACGACAGCAACCGGCTCAAGCCCGACATCGCCGCGCCCGGCGTCAGCGTTACGTCGTGCCTGCCGGGCGCCGGGTACGGGGTGATGTCCGGCACCAGCATGGCGGCCCCCCACGTGGCGGGGCTCGTGGCGCTGGTGATCAGCGCCAACCCCGACACCGCCGGCGACGTGGACTGGCTGGAGGCGCTCATCGCCCGGTCGGCCGTGGGTCTGATCAACGCGCAGGACTGCGAGGGATTTTCCGGGGGGGACATCCCCAACGCGATTTACGGCCATGGGCGGATCGACGCTCTGGCGGCGGTGGTCGCCGCCCGCTCCGACCTGGACCGCGACGGCCGGCTGACGGCGGCCGATCCGCCGTTGCTCGCCCGCTCGCTGGCGGGCAACCCCACGACGCCGGCCGCGGGTCGCAGCTCCGGTGATCGGGACGGCGACGGCCGCCCCACCGTGGCCGACCTGCTCCGGCTGCGGCTCGACCTGGCGAAGTAGCGACGGCGAGGAGGCGCGATGCCGGAGCTGCCCGAAGTGGAAACCGTGGTCCGCGGCCTGCAGGGGGCCGTGGCGGGCCGCGTCATCACCGGAGTCACGGTCCGTTGGCCCCGGGCGGTCCGGCCGTCGGCCGCGGCGGTGGCGCGCGGCTTGCCGGGCCGGCGGGTGACGGCGCTGTCCCGCCGCGGCAAGTACCTCATCTTCCACCTGGACCGCGGCGCCCTGCTGATCCATCTCAAGATGAGCGGCAACCTGCAGGTGGTCCCCGCCGGCGAGTGCCGCAGCCGGCACGCGCACACCGTGTTCGCCCTGGACAACGGATGCGAGCTCCGGTTCGAGGACCCGCGCAAGTTCGGCCGCGTCTACCTCGCGGACGATCCCGTCGAGGTGGTGGGGCGGCTGGGCCCGGAGCCGCTGCCGGCCACCTTTTCCGCCGGCGATTTCCGCGCCCTGTTCCGCGGCCGGCGGGGCCGCCTCAAGCCGTTGCTGCTGAACCAGGAGTTCATCGCCGGGATCGGCAACATCTACGCCGACGAGAGCTGTTTCGGCGCGCGGCTCGATCCCCGGCGCCGGGTGGAAACCCTGGGCGACGCCGAGCTGGGCCGTCTCTACCGCTCCATCCGCCGGGCCCTGCGTCGGGGGATCATGCTGGGCGGCGCCAGCCTCGACCATGTCTTCCGGGGCGGCCGCTTTCAGGACGAGTTCCGGGTGTACGGCCGCACCGGCCAGCCGTGTCCCGCCTGCGGTGCGACCATCCGCCGCGTGGTGCTCGGGGGGCGCTCCACACACTTCTGTCCCCGCTGCCAGCGGTGAGCCGGCGGTCGGTTCATAGGACCGATCAGAGTGAATGGCTCAGTCGGTGCTTGTGACGGGGTACGTCTCGATGCGGTTGCGGCCGCGGGCCTTGGCCGCCATCAGCGCCTCGTCAGCCTGTTGCACCAGCTGGTCGAGGGCGCCCTGCTCGTCGCCGCTCTCCAGCGACAGCGTGGCGATGCCGATGGAGATCGTCACCCGGAAGGGCGTGCCGTCCGGAGACTGGCACACCATCGCTTCGATGACCCCGCGGATCCGTTCAGCGACCTCGGTGGCGCTGCGGAGGTCGGTCTCGGGCAGGATCAGCAGGAACTCTTCGCCGCCGTACCGGCCGACGAAGTCGGTGCCCCGGAGCGCCCCGGTGAGGACCTGGGCCACGCGCTTGAGGGTGATGTCCCCGGTGGGATGGCCGAAGTTGTCGTTGACCAACTTGAAGAAATCCATGTCGGCCATGCCCACGGCCAGCGGCCGGCCGTACCGGGTGGCGCGCCGGATCTCCTGCGCCAGCCGCTCGAAGACCGCCTCCCGCCGCAGCATGCCGGTGAGGCTGTCATAGGTGGCCGATTCGTAGAGCCGGGCGTTTTCGAATACCATCCCCACGTGGCGGGCCAGGAAGCTCAGCATATCCACCTGCTCGGCCCGGAACTGCTGGCCGCTCCGCTTCCGGCCCACGAGCAGGAGGCCGCTCAGCGCCTGGGCGCCGAAGAGCGGCACGACGATGGCGGTGCCGTAATGCTCCAGCAGGCCGGCCAGGCGCGTCTCCTTGGCCGTGATGCGCTCCACGGGGAGCGGCCGCTGAATTTTGCTCAACAGCTCGATGCCCGGATCCTGCCGGCTGATGATGAGCGGGTCACCGGCGGGGATGGGCTCGTCGGCGTGCACCACGGCCGCAAGCGGCGACAGGATGCCGGTGGCCGGGTCCAGCGAGAGCACGGCGGCCGACCGGAGCTCGAAGATTTCCTGAAGCTGGGCCACCAGGTGGCGGCCCATCCGGGGCACCTTGCCGTGGGCCGGGAGCTGGCTGGCCAGGTCCAGCAGTTGCTGGCGGAAGGCCCGCTGCTCGGGGAAGAACCGCGCGTCCACCATGTGCTGGAACACCTCGCGCAGCGGCTGGAACACCAGGCCCAGCACCAGGGCCGTGCCTGCGAACAGCCAGATGGATGACGTGCCGCCGGGCAGGAGGCGGGTGAGCAGGAAGCTGCCGGCGCCCAGCGAACCGTAGAAGATCAGCACCAGCGCGCCGGTGAGGGCGGAGTACATGAGCCCCTTGCGCACCACCACCTGGATGTCGAACAGCTGGTAGCGGTACATGGCGATGAAAATCGCCACTGGGAAGGGGAAGACGATGAGCGGCCAGTACGTTTCCAGCCACTCCGGCAGGGGTAGGCCGAACAGACCTGATGTCGACGTGTAGAGCGCATAGAGCAGCCAGGGCGAGGTGCCGAGCAGGACCAGCAGCGCCTGGTGGCGACCCAGCGGCGTCGGATACCGGATCGCCTGGGTGCCGAGGAGGAGCAACAGCGACAGCGCCCAGACAGGGAACAGGTAGTAATCGATGATGTAACCGCCGAACGGCAGCGCCCCGAGGAACGACTGCCAGCCCAGCACAAAATTCAGAATGGTCAGGGCGGCATAGACACCGAGGCCGATTCCGACCACGTAGAACAGGCGGATCAGCCACGGGCGCCTGGCTATCCACGGGTGGACGTCGGGGATGGAGCTGGCCAAATGCAGTTCGGTGGCGAACTGGAGGCCGGTGAACAGGTAGAACAGGACGCCGGTGGCCAGTTCCACCATGGGGCTGCCGATGAGGCTGAACGGCGGGAGGGCGAATTCGAAGGCAATGGCCGCGGTGAACATGAACAGGAGCAACTTGCGGGTGTCCGGCGGCGGAAGCAGGAACGCCAGGATGCCGATGCCGAGGTACGCCAGCACGATGGCCAGGCTCTCGATGAACTCTCCCCAGGGAAACTCGACGCCCGGCCGGATGGTGAACGTCAGTGTCTCGTCGCCCCGACGGACCTGCAGCTGGGCGGGCTGACCCGCTTGGTATCCGGCGGCGGCGCGGTCGTACTCGGAGTTGCTGCTCACAGGCTGGCCGTTGACGGCGACGATTTGGTCGCCCACGAGCAGACCGCCCCGCTCGGCGGGCAGGCCGGGAGTCACGCCCGTGATGCGCAACTTGTTCTCGATCAGGATGCCCACCGTGTGGTCGGCGCGAAACTTGCGGCCCCACCACTGACTGAACACCAGCAGGGTGGCGAAGGCGGTGACCAGGATCACCGCGGTGATGCGCAGCTTATGGGCGGTGGCCTTGCCGTCTCGTTCCATGGACATCCGGTTCAGCACCCCGACCGGCGAAAAATCTTCGCGTCGGTGCAGATTTCAATCTGAGTATCCGACGACTATTGTATGATTAAAACCATAGACGACAATAACTATCTGCTGGATTTGTGCCGCCGGTCACAAAGTCGCCGTCACTCCGGTGCAGCGGTCCGGATCGGCTTGAGTTGGCAGCCGGCCTGCAGGGCAGGCGGCGGCATGGGGTTTGAATCCCTTTACCCCTCAGTGTCGTTGTGTCACAATGAACACAGCGCAATTCCCCAGGAGGCATTCCGATGATCGACCGGCGGGATTTCATGCGAGCGGCCGGTCTGGCCGCGGCCGGCTGCCTGCTTCCGGGTGCTGCGACCCGTGTCCTGGGCGCGCCCGCGCGGCCGGTGGCCCCGCCGGCCCCGTGGACGCCGGTCCGCGTGCGGGGCGTCGTGCGGGTGGGCGGCGTCGGGCGGGCGGGCGTCGCCGTGACCGACGGCCTCACCGTCGCCGCCACCGGGGCGGACGGCGCCTTCGAGCTGATCACCACCTCGCGCCGGCCGCATGTCTACCTGTCGCTGCCGGCCGATGCCGACTTCGGCGCCCCCGTCGGCGGGCCGGTGCGCTTCCACCAGCGCCTGCATCCCAACGCGGCCGGCGAGGCCGCGGCGGCCTTCGAACTGGCCCCGGCGGGGGTCAACAGCGAACGGCACGCCTTCTTCCTGCTGGCCGACCCCCAGGTGCAGACGCCGGCCGAGGTCCGCCTGTTTCAGACCGAGACGGTCACGGACCTCAAGGCGTCGGCCGCGCGGCTGGGCGGCCAGCCGCTGTTCGGCGTCTCGGCGGGGGATCTCGTGTACGACCACCCGGAACTCCTGGCCGGATACACGGCCGCGGTGACGGCGACGGGTCTCCCGTTCTTCCAGGTGTTGGGCAACCACGACGTGGCTCCGGACGCCCGCACCGACGGCCGATCCGCCGGCCCGTTCCTGCGGGCGTTCGGTCCGGCCCACTATTCGTTCAACCGCGGTGCGGTGCACTACGTGGTGCTGGATGACATCCACTGGTTCGGCGGCTACATCGGCTACCTGGACCAGTCCCAGCTGGAGTGGTTGGCCGGGGATCTGGCCCTGGTGGAGCCCGGCCGAACGGTGGTGGTGTTTGTGCACATCCCGCCCTACAACGAGCAACATGTCCGGCACGGCCGCGAGAAGCCGAACCTGGCGGAAGTGGTGGGGAACCGGGAGGCTCTGTACGAAATCCTCGCGCCATACCGCGCCTACGCGCTGTGCGGGCACATGCACGAATGCGAGTACCTGCGCGACGGCGGGGTCGACATCCACATCGGGGGCGCGGTCTGCGGCGCCTGGTGGACGGGGCCGGTCTGCCCCGACGGCACCCCGCGGGGGTACACGGTGTACGAGGTCAGGGGCGTCGAGCTGACCCGGCGCTACCAGTCGGTGGGCCAGCCGCCCGACCACCAGCTGCGCGTCTATCCGGCGGGCAGCGATCCCGAGGCGCCCGACGAAATCGTGGCCAACGTCTGGGGCGCCGACGGCAGCTGGCGGATCATCGCCTACGCCGACGGGTTGCGTGCCGGCGAGATGACGCGCCGGACCGGCTGCGACCCGTTGGCGGTGGAACTCTACATGGGGGACGATCGCCCGGCCAAGCACCCGTGGGTGGAGCCCACCCGGACCGACCACCTGTTCTACTTCAAGCCCCCGGCAGGCTCGCGCCGGGTGGTCGTGGAAGCCACGGATCCGTGGGGCCGGATCTACACGGCGTCCGTGCCGATGAACGGCTGAAGCGCGCCCGCCGCCGGATACGCGCGGCGGGGGTTGCGCAAGGAGCGGTTATGAACATCCTGCTGGTTTATCCGAAATATCCCGACACGTTCTGGAGTTTCCGGCACGTGCTCAAGTTCGTGAAGAAGCGGGCGGCGTTCCCGCCGCTGGGCCTGCTCACGGTGAGCGCCATGCTGCCGCCGGAGTGGGAGCGGCGGCTGGCGGACCTGAACGTGGCCGAGCTGACGGACGAGCAGCTGGACTGGGCCGACCTGGTCTTCGTGAGCGCCATGCTGGTGCAGGGCGACAGCGCCCGCGAGGTCATCGCGCGGTGCCGCCGGCGCGGCAAGCGGGTGGTCGCCGGCGGCCCGGCCTTTACCACCAGCCACGCGGCGTTCGACGGCGTGGACCACTTCGTGCTGGGCGAGGCGGAACAGACCCTGCCGGCATTCCTGCGGGACCTGGCCGCCGGCAATCCGCAGCCGCTTTACACCGCCGAGGGGTGGCCCGACATCATGATGACACCGGCGCCCGACTGGCGGCTGCTGGATTTCCGGCACTATGCCACCATGGCGGTGCAATACTCCCGCGGCTGCCCGTTCGACTGCGAGTTCTGCGACATCATCGTCATGAACGGCCGTGTTCCCCGGACCAAGACGCCGGCCCAAGTGCTGGGCGAACTGGACGCGCTGTACGCCGCCGGCGGCCGCGGTGCCTTGTTCTTTGTGGACGACAACTTCATCGGCAACAAAACCCGGGTCAAGGAACTGCTGCCGGAGATCATCCGCTGGCAGAAGGCCCACCGCTACCCGTTCCGGCTCTTCACCGAGGCCAGCCTGAACCTGGCGGACGATCCGGAGCTCCTCAGCCTGATGAGCGCGGCGAACTTCTTCCGCGTGTTTCTGGGCATCGAAACGCCCTGTGCCGACAGCCTGCGCGAGTGCGGCAAGATGCACAACGTGGGGCGGAACATGGGCGAGAGCGTCCGGATCATCCAGCAGCACGGCCTCCAGGTGATGGGCGGCTTCATCGTGGGCTTCGACCACGACCCCGACACCATCTTCGAGAGCCAGATCCGGTTCATCCAGCAGGTGGGCATCGTCACGGCCATGGTGAGCGTGCTCACGGCGCTGCCCCAGACGCGCCTCTGGCACCGGCTCAAGGCCGAGGGACGCCTGCTCAGCGCTGCCAGCGGCGAAAACACCGACGGCAGCCTGAACTTCGTCCCGCGGATGGACCGCGAGCGCCTGCTGGAAGGCTACCGGCGCATCATCACGACACTGTACGCGCCGCGGAACTACTACCGCCGGATCCACACCTTTCTCAAGACGTATCGCCCGACGGTGCGGGGAAAGCCATCCTGGACCGACTTCAAGGCCCTGTTCCGGAGCATGTGGCGCATCGGCGTGTTTTCCCGGAGCTGCCTGCTGTACTGGCGGCTGATCATCGGGACCGCGCTCACCCGCTTTCGCGCCTTTCCCATCGCGGTGGAGATGGCCATCTACGGCCTGCACTTCCAGCGGGTGGCCCGCCGCACCGCCCGTCCCCCCTCGACGCGCGTTTGATCCGATTCGATTACAGCGTGAACCGGCGCGGCGGCGAAACGGCGAACCGGCGATCCGGCGCAGCTCTGGTTTTCCGCGGGACGCGGACGTCGGGGGCTTGCAGTGAGAAGTGAACAGTAAACAGTGAACCGTGAACAGTGAACCGTGAGGCGAAGGGATCAGGAACCGACTGGGGCAACGATCCCACAATCCTGCCGGCGCGCTCCGCGCAAATCCAGAGCGGCGTCATGCCGCCGCACTCCAGACCGCCGAGCCGCCTGTTTGGAGTGCGCCGACAGGTCTGCGCTTTGGATTCCCGCGGAGCAAAGCGGTGATGAATCAAAGCGGTTGCACAGAGAGGGAGAGGGGGGCAACACTGTGAGATTAAGCAATCCGGATTGGTTTCGCTGGATTTAATCAATTGGATCCGAAAGTCCTTCGGAGTGGAACGCATAAAATATAAAAACCGCCGGACTCTGCCGGCGGATGAATCAATCCAGTTAACAGGTAAACCGATTTCACCAACAGCCAAGATAAGTCGTGATCATGCTGACAATAACGGGTCGGTCGTTGACGTACACATAGTCAATCTCGACCCGATACATCGGAGTGCAAGGAATACCGCTGCCACCCGTCCCGCCTCCGCCGCCAGAACCTCCAGACTCATAATACGGAGAAGATGTCGACGACAGCGCGTTGTTATCACAAGGCTGGGGAGATGAGGCTATGTTTCCGAAGAGATCGTTGGTGTCACATATCGCATTCATGACGGAGGCTCCGTCCTGTTGATCGCAAGGGCCTCCCGGAGGAACAGCTACGTCGTTCAAGCCCATGGTGTGACCGATTTCGTGTAGGGCGATCTTGTAATACACATCCTCCGCACCCAGGTTGAACGGATCAAACATCGGAGTGGTCCCATCGCCGAAGAAAGCATCGGGGTAGAATGTGACAACGGCGGAATTCAGGGGCTTTCTGTTGTCCGGTAACGGCGTCCAAGTCCAATAGGTGATCTGAGCCGCGATCCCATCAATCGATGAGTTCCCGAATTGAAAGGAAAGGGTGCGTGCTCCAGTGGGCCCTAATCCCGGGACAAAGTGAACGCCGGAACCATTCACATTGTTGGCCGCGTTCCAAGCATTGACGGCGGATTGAATCTGCGCCTGTGCATTCGGATCCGGAATCGTCGACAGATCATAATAAACGGTTGAATTCTTCGGCCAGGCCTGATGGCCGCTACTGGTGGTCGGGCATTGGGAATACATGAATCCCAGAGGAATCAGGAGGCCCATCGTCAGGAACCACCCGATGCGAACGGTAAAGGCATTAGGGGAAAGTAAGGGAAACTGACGAATCATCGGCTCCCCTCCCTTCTCACCGGGCCCCACGGAGGACAGCGGAGCGGATCTCGCCAAGGAAGCACAACTCGTCCATCGTCGGGATGTTGGTGGACTCAGTAGTTAGGGCGGAGGCTCTGCCGTCCTGCAGGTCGTAGGTTGCCACGCTGCCCAGAGCCTGATATGAGCCGGTCTTGACGATGTATCGCAAGAAGAGGACGTACCGCGACCCTTTCTGGAGGAGCGGGAATGCTTCGTCCACGGCTTCCACGACCCGATCATCGATCCGGATCAGGCCGCCGGGCCGGCTGACGGTCAGGGCGGTCTTTCTCTTAATCGGATCGGCGGGATTGTCCTTGAGGATTTCCTGGGGCGTCAGCGAGTAGTTGGTAAAAATGAAATCCCCGGTGTCCGTCAGCAGGGAGGTCTTGTCTTGAACGATTCCCACCACCACCGCATCGGCGCTCCGGATGAGCTCCCGAATCGCCTCATGCTGGCTTTTAACAGGCTGATCCGGCAATCCGCCTGGCAGGCCAGTGTTCCGGCCGAAGCAGATGTATTCTCCCTCCTGGGAGGAGAGCAGGTCCCGCACGGTCGGGCCGCCGCTGTAGTGCCGGTACAGCCGGCTGTCGCCCTGCTGCTGCGCGGTCATCTGGATAGCCTGGACCGGCGTCGCTTCGGCTTTGGCACGCTCGATGGCGAGTTTTTGGAGCTCTTCCCCGGAGACGGTTCGTTTCTCCCGGTGAACCTGCTGTGCCTCCACGCAAGATGTGCATCCCACAACTGCCAGAATCAGAGAGATGATAAAAAAGATAAATGTACGTGAAATCACTGCATCTCCTTTCCACAGAAATTTGACCGTAACATTTTAATTGGACATCTCCGCGGAAATCCACTTGTTTTTGTTTGGACTGGACAAGACTGGAGAATGCCCACTGGAGAGGGGCATCATGATCAATCCCCCGGCCCCAACCTGAAGGAATGGATGAAGAGCGCCTAGATGTGTTGGAACCGCTTCTTGAACGTAAGCCGGTTGTGGGGCGGATTCACCGTCCAGTGGCGGGTCTGATTTTCATCAGAGTATTTATCTTGCTTCCGATCGCCGGCTCGCCGGTTCGCCCATTCGCCGGCTCGTCAAGGAGCGGAGCGATGCCGTCGCATCACGACCCGCCGGGCCACACGGCGCGGCCGTCGGGGGCCCGCCGGCGCACCACCAGCTTCGGCCAGCGGGGCGGGTAGGGCCGGCCGTACTCGCTCCAGAAGCGCAGCTCCATGGCGCGGCGGGGGCAGACGTTGATGCAGCCGAGGCAGAGGGTGCAGGTGCCCCGGGCCCGGGGGCGGCCATCCTTCAGGTAGAGGCGTTGCGCCGGGCAGAAGGCGACGCAGATCCCGCAGCCGTTGCAGCGGCGACGCCAGGCGTAGTTGCGGTACAGGGGGGTGTCCACCCATTTGTTGTCGATGAGGATGCCGCCGATGAAAAGCGGCAGGGGCCAGATCAGAAACGGATATCCGGCCGGCTCGTCCCGGCCGAAGGCGGCGCCGTGCGCCCGGACGGCGGCCGCGTCGGTGGGCAGCGGCACGAGGCGGTCCAGGAAGCGCCACAGGGCGCGCGGCCCCCACCGGAAGGTCGCCACGTTGAGGGGGTAGACGCCCCACGACCGCCCGACGGGGCGCCAGCCCTTGCACCGCAGGATGAGCCACAGCAGCAGGTGGGCGTTTTCGGGGCCGCCGGCGGCGCTGTAAAGCACGTACGCCGGCCGTCCGCCGCCCCGGGGCAGGTCCCGGAGCAGCCAGGCCAGCATGGGCCAGGGCGGCTTGAAGCCGTAGATGGGAAAAGCGACCACCAGCGCATCGCCCGTCAGCTCCGCCCGGAAGTCGCGGTAGTAGTGAAAGCGGTGGACCGTCACCCGTGCGCCGGTTGACTGTACCCCGTCAACGAATTGCTGCGTCAGGTGCATGGTGTTGCCCGACGCCGAGTTCACGACCACGTCCACGGCGTGGGGCGGGGTGCGCGCTCCGGCGGTCAGGTTCAGCGCGGCGAGGGCCAGGGTGAGCGCGGTGGCCGCGACCACGGCC